>JANWJQ010000017.1 GCA_025451875.1 Rhizomicrobium sp. | reverse complement strand
GCGGTCAACTTAAGTTGCCGTGTGCGACGATCCTGCATACCGGCCTTGCGTTCCACATAGCCGGCGCTGAGCAATTCGTTCAGCGCGCGGTTCAGGCTCTGCTTTTTGATCTTGAGGATGGCGAGCAATTCGGCCACCGAAAGCCCCGGATTGCGCGAGACAAAATACAATATACGCCGATGCGCGCGGCCCAGATTGGCGGCGCGCAAATGGCTTTCGCCTTGCGCGAATAGGTCGCTGAACGCGAAGAACAACAGGTCCACGCCCTGCTTCAAATCCTCGTCCCGAAGGTATAGAGGGGAACCAGATGGCCGTGGCTCGGTTTTTAGGTCAGCCATACTGACTAATTAGGCCGTGGCCTTGCCCCCTGCAAGGCCCAACGGCCCGCAGCGTAAACAGGCAAGAGGTTCTCATGATCACGGACGTCGTTCCCTTCGACAAACGCGAAGGTTCGCTCTGGTTCGATGGCAAATTCGTCCCGTGGGCTGATGCGCAGATTCACGTCCTCACCCATGGCCTGCATTACGCCTCCAGCGTGTTTGAAGGCGAGCGCATGTATTCCGGGCGTATCTACAAGCTCGAGGAACACACCGCGCGCCTGTTCAAGTCGGCGGAAATCCTCGACATGAAGATTCCGTTCTCCCCGAAAGAGATCAGCGACGCCTCCATCAAGGCCTGTGAAGTGCAGGGCTTCAAGGATGCTTATGTGCGCCCCGTCGTGTGGCGCGGCAGCGAGCAGATGAGCGTCGCCGGCGACAAGAACCATATCCATGTCGCCATCGCGGCGTGGCAGTGGGGCAGCTATTTCAATCCCGCCGAGAAGATGAAAGGCATCCGCCTGGCGATCTCCGACTGGAAGCGCCCGGCGCCGGATACCGCACCGACCGCCGCCAAGGCCGCGGGCCTTTACATGATCTGCACCATCTCCAAGCACGCCGCGGAAGCGAAGGGCTATCACGACGCGATGATGTACGATTATCGCGGCTATGTGGCCGAAGCGACGGGCGCCAACATCTTCTTCGTGCAGGATGGCAAGCTGCACACGCCGACCGCCGATTGTTTCCTCAACGGCATCACGCGCCAGTCGGTGATGGCGCTGGCGAAGGCGCGGCAGATCCCGGTGATCGAACGCCACATCAAGCCGGAAGAGCTTTCCGGTTTCAGCGAGTGCTTCCTCACCGGCACGGCCGCGGAAGTGACGCCGGTGTCGGAGATCGGCCAATGGAAATTCAAGCCTGCCAAGGTCACCGAAACGCTGCTGAACGATTACCACGCGGACGTGAATCGCGAAGTGTCGGCGATTAATCTGAACGCGGCGTAATCTTCCGCACATTGGCCGGCGCCGCGCACGCGCCTATCCTCTCTTTGCTGAATCGCGGAGAGCTTGATGGTGCACGATCCCGCGCTGGACGCGCATGAGCATACCGAGCATGCCGAGCACGCGATGCATGCGGGCGATCCGTTCATCTCGCGCATCGCGATCTCCGTCGCCATCCTGGCCGTGTTGGCGGCGGTGGCCGGAAGCCTCGAAACGGTGGAAGGCGGCCGCGCGCTCGCCGGCACCAGCGAAGCGGTGCTGGCGCAGGACGAAGCAACGGACAGCTGGAACGAATATCAGGCCGACAGTCTGAAGAAGCACATGTATGTCATCGCCGCACAGGCGGGCGGCGAGGCGGCGGACGGCAACCGCAAGACCGCGCGGCAATTCACCGGTGACCAGAAGGCCTTGCGCAAGAAGGCCGGCGAGAAGGAAGCCGAGCGCGACGCGCTGCTCAAAGACTCTGCGCGGCACGAAGACCGCCATCACTGGCTGACCGGTTCCGCCACGCTGTTCGAAATCGGCATCGCCATGTCCACGGTGGCGATCATCACCAGGCGGCATTGGCTGTGGTTCACGGCGACCGGCTTTGGCGCGGTGGGGTTGGTGCTTTTGGGGTCGGCCTATCTGGGATGAAAATAAATTTTGCGATTTTCTTGGGTCAAAATTCTCCGAACACACAAAAATCCGGCGAAAGAAAAGTGGATTCAGGCGCTTAGAACATATTCTTGATCGTAGGACAATTTATTTGACACCGTAACGGTGGAAGTGTACAAAACTTCCAACTCTAGAACTGCGCCCACAATCCAGACCCGCCGCGAAAGCTGCGGGTTTTCTGCGTTTTGGGCCAAGAAAATCTCGCCGCTGCGAAAAATGATTCACGCAGAGACGCGGAGATACCGAGTTTGCGGCGAGCGCTTTCGATTGCTGCCGAATTCAGGCGCGCTGCGCGCGCCGACGGAAAGCATATCGGTCGTTATCGCTAGAGCGTGTTGAGCACTGCTCTCCCTGCGTCTCTGCGTGAATCATTCTTTTTGAAGGAAGCATCCATGCTGAAGCTGTAAATCCGCCCTCGCCCTGACCGGGCTTTGATGCCGAACACGGAAAAACAGACGTGCTTAATCCGCCTTGAGAGCCATACGAGACTCAGAGCCGCGCAGAAATTTTCCGCAACTAAGCATCGAAGAACGGTCGCGCCCTCATAAGCGATCAAAGGAACCGCGTGGCGTCAAAGGTGGAGGGAAGGGTGGAAACACCCATCAAATTGAAATTCCAATGCTAGCGGTGCACCACGACCAGCAGGATCGCACCGGCAAGAAGGATCGCGATGCCTGTATATTCGCGCGGCGTGGTGTGGTGCCTGAAGAGGAAGCGCGAAACGCCTTGCGCGAAAACCACGTCAATCAAACCCAGGGTGCGCACATTCGCTGCCGAGGTGAGCGCGAAGGCGAGAAACCAGAACTCCGATGCCAGTGCGCCGAGAAAACCCGCCGACAAGGAAGGGCGCCACAGCCGCATCATCGCGGCAAGCGCCCTGGGATCGCGAACAGCGAGCCACAGCGAAAGCGTGACCGCCTGGATGACGAGACCGGTCGCGAGCGTAAATGTCGCGGGCAGTACATAGCCGGGCAGAGCGAGCGACAGGATTGCACCGCGAAACCCGATGGCCGCGATGGCGAAGGCGAGGCCGGAGCCCAGGCCCAGCAGCGCCGTGTGCATGTCGGCATAGTTCGCCTTCGTGCTGAAGGAGACGACGATCACGCCCGCCGTCGCGATCAGGATCGCAACGAACATCGGCAAGGTGCTCGGATCGGCCAGAAACATCAGCCCGAATAGCGCCACGAACACCGGCTCGGTCTTGATGTAGGCCGTGGCGACGACGAAAGAGCGCTGTTTCATCGTCACCAGCATAAGCGCGGTGCCGCAGATCTGCGTCAGCGCACCGGCCACGATCCAGAGCCAAAAACCGGCATTGGTGTGCGGGAGCGCGGCATGGTTCGTCGCAAGCACCACGATTAGAAACAGGAGCGCGAAAGGCGTTCCGAACAGGAAGCGCACATGCGTCGCGCCGACAGCGCCCAATGTCGCGGTCAGTTCGCGTTGCATTGCGTTGCGGCCGGTTTGTAGTGCCGCCGCGAACACGGTGAACACGATCCAGAACCAGCTCGGCGCCGTCATTTATTGCGCCAGCGTTCCGCCGCCTTGTCGTCGGAATATTTGGCTTCGACCCATTGGGCCGTACCGTTGCGCTCTTCCTGTTTCCAGAAGGGCGCTTTCGTCTTGAGATAGTCCATCAGGAATTCGCAGGCCTGAAACGCCGCCGAGCGATGCGACGTCGCCACCGCGACAAGCACGATGTTCTCGCCGGGCATCAGCCGCCCGACACGGTGAAGGATCGTCACGCCCAGAAGCGGCCAGCGCGTCTGCGCCTCTTCCACGATGCGCGCGATCTCGCGCTCGGTCATCTGCGGATAGTGTTCCAGCGTCAGCGTCGTCAGATCGCCTTCCCTGCGCACCTTGCCGGTGAAGGTGGCGACCGCGCCGGTGTTTTCCGCATCGAGCTTCGCAATCTCGGCGGCGATGTCGAAGTCTTCGCTTTGGATGCGGATCGTGATCATCCGCCCGTCACCGGTGGAAAGAACGCGACTTCATCGGTGTCGCGCAGCGGCGCATCGAAGCCGCAATGATCCTGATTGACCGCGACGCGGATCCGCCGCAGATCGGCGAAGGCGTCTTCAAATCCGCCGCCGCGTTTTTTGAGGAAGAGAACGAGATCGGAAACCGTCTTCACCTCGGCGGGCAGCGAAAGCTGTTCCTCGCCGCGGCCGATCTTCTGCCGCAGCCAGGCGAAATAGAGGAGCGTCACCCCGCGTCCCCGGGCGCACGCAGCGGCGCGATGTGCTTCATGCCTTCGCTGAAATAGACGACCCCGGTGTAAACGGTCAGTCCCGCCGCGACCCACAGCGCGGCATAGGCGAAGTAGGCCGCGCCCGGAAGAAACTCATCCGCGATCGGTCCCAGGATCATCGCGCCGATGGCGATCATCTGGATGGTGGTCTTCAGCTTCGCCACCGCCGTGACGCGGATCTTCACCTGGGTCTCGCCCAGGAACTCGCGCAGGCCCGAGACCAAAATCTCGCGGGAGAGAATGATCAGCGCCGGCACCAGCTTCAAAAGGCTGTGAAGTCCAGGTTCCAGATTGAATTGTTCGATGTTGCCTTCCGCTACCAGCATCATCAGCGCGACGGCGACCAGCACCTTGTCGGCGATGGGATCAAGCATGCGGCCGAAATCGGAACCCGCATTCAGCTTGCGCGCGGCAAGACCGTCCAACGCATCGGAAAGCCCGGCAATGCAGAACACCGCGAAGGCGACCAGGCGCCACGTGTCGCCGGGTAGCGCGAAGGCGATGGCGAACACCGGCACGAGCACGATGCGCAAAATGGTGATGGCATTGGGGAGGCGATACATGCGGCTACCTTAACACTCAGCCCGTGGGGTGGAAGAAGTCGTAGACCTTTTTGGCCAATGTTTTGCTAACGCCGCCCACCGATTCGAGATCGGCGAGGCTGGCGGCGGACACCGCCTTGGCCGAGCCGAAATGCTGCAGCAGCGCGCGTTTGCGGCTGGCGCCCACGCCGGCGATCTCGTCCAGCGGATTGGCGCCGATGGCCTTGCTGCGCTTCTTGCGATGGCTTCCGATGGCGAATCTATGCGCCTCATCGCGCAGGCGTTGCAGGTAGTAGAGCACCGGACTCTTGGGATCGAGACGGAACGGCTCACGGCCCGTCATGTAGAAATGCTCGCGTCCGGCGTCGCGGTCCGGCCCCTTGGAGATGCCGACCAGCAGCACGTCCTCCACGCCGAGATCTTCCAGCACGGCGCGGGCGACGGAGAGCTGTCCCGGTCCGCCGTCGATGAGGGCAAGGTCCGGCCATTTCGCCTTGGCCTCGTCCTCGCCCGATTCTTTCACGAGGCGGGAGAAGCGGCGGGTGAGCACTTCGCGCATCATGCCGTAATCGTCGCCGGGCGTGAGTTCGGTCGATTTGATGTTGTATTTGCGGTATTCGCCTTTTTCAAAGCCGTCCGGGCCGGCCACGATCATGCCGCCCAGCGCGTTCGTGCCCTGGATGTGGGAGTTGTCGTAAACTTCGATGCGCTTGGGCGGCGCTTCCATGCCGAAGAGTTCGCAGACGCCTTCCAGAAGTTCGCGCTGCGCGGAATTCTCAGCCGTGCGGCGGGCAAGCTGTTCGCGTGCATTGGTGAGCGCCATTTCGACGATCTCGCGCTTCTCGCCGCGCTGCGGCACCGCGATTTCAACGGCGTGATCCGCTTTCAGGCGGAATGCTTCCTCGATGAGTTCGCGATTGGCGATGTCCTCGGAGAGGAAGATCGCGCGCGGTGCAGGTCGTTCGTCATAGAACTGGGCGACGAAGGCTTCGAGAACCTCCGCGGTGGAAAGCTCGCGCGGATGGCGCGGGAAGTAGGGGCGGTTGCCCCAGTTCTGCCCGGCGCGGAAGAAGAACACCTGGATACAGGTCTCGCCGCCCTGCTGATAGGCCGCGATCACATCGGCTTCGCTAAAGGTGGTGGGATTGATGCCCTGCTGCGACTGGATATGGCTCATCGCCTTGATGCGGTCGCGGAAGCGCGCGGCCGCTTCGAAGTCGAGCTGGTCCGATGCGGTGTTCATCTGCCGTGCGAGTTCATCCTGCACCGTGCGGCTCTTGCCGTTGAGGAATTCCTCGGCCTCACGCACCAGTTCCGCGTAACCCGCTTCATCCACGCGGCCCACGCAGGGTGCGCTGCAGCGCTTGATCTGGAACAGCAGGCAGGGCCGCGTGCGGGATTCGAAAACGCTGTCGGAACAGGAGCGCAGAAGGAACGCGCGCTGCAGGGTATTGAGGGTGCGCGTCACCGCGCCCGCGCTGGCGAAGGGGCCGAAATAAACGCCCTTGGTCGATTTCGCGCCGCGATGTTTCAGAAGTTGCGGAAAGGCGTGATCCTCGCGCAGCAGGATGTTCGGGAAGCTTTTGTCGTCGCGATAGGAGACGTTGTAGCGCGGCTTCAGCCGCTTGATGAGGTTGGATTCCAGCAGCAGCGCTTCGATCTCGCTCGCGGTGGTGACGAAGATCATCTCCGCCGTGTCGGCGATCATGCGCATCAGCCGGTCGCTGTGCACCGCGCCGCGCGCATAGGACGTGACGCGCTTCTTCAGGCTCTTGGCCTTGCCGACATAGAGCACATCGCCCTTGTCGTTGAGCATGCGATAGACGCCCGGTGCATCGGGCAGCGTCTTCAGATACGCCTCGATGCGCGCAGGGCCTTTCAGCGGCGCGTGTGTAGGGGAGTCACTCATGCCGAGGTATTATACAACAACGGTCAAGCGGCGCCTGGCAGCAATATCTCAGGGCCGGTTCCGCTCGATTTCCACGCCGGCGGACTCCGCGCCGGGCAGGGCGTGAAGCTTTTCGACGCGCACGCGGGCGGATTTCACCCGCGGATCGTCGAAGCTGGTTTCGGCGATGCGCTCGGCCAGGGTTTCGGCAAGGTTGATATGGCCTGCGCCGATAATGGCGCGGATGCGCTGCTCGATGCTGGCGTAGTCCACGACCTTGTCGAGTTTGTCCTCGACCGCGATCACATCCTCGACCGCCAGATCGACATTGATGCGCACTGGCTGGAGCTTGCCCTGTTCGTGGCCATAGACGCCGATATGCGCCAGCACTTCGAGATTGCGGATGAAGACATGGCGGATACCGCGCGCGGCGTCGGCGATGCGAAGCGGCTGAACGTTGTTGCTCATGTCACTCCACCACGTTCACGTCGGGCGTACGCCACGCCAGATGCTGGCCGCCGTCCACCGCGATCATCTGTCCGGTCACGGCGGGGGCGTCCAGAAGATAGCGCACCGCGTCGCAAATATCCTGCGGCTCGGCCCCCGATTTGAGCATAGTGGCCTCGCGCTGGCGGCTGAAATCGGCCTCGGTCTGGCGGGCATTGCGCATGGTGGGGCCGGGCCCCACGGCGTTCACGCGGATGCGCGGCGCCAGTGCCTGGGCCAGCGTGGTGTTCAGCCAGTACAACCCTGCCTTGCTGAGACTATAGGACATGAATTGCGGCGTCGGCTTCAGCACACGCTGGTCGATGAGATTGACGATCGCGCCTTTCTGCTCGCGCGGCAGCTGTTTGGCGAAAGACTGCGCGAGCACGAAGGGCGCGCGGAGGTTCACCTCCATATGCTTGTCCCAGCTTTCGCGCGTGGCGCTGACCCACTCGTCGTTCTCGAACAGCGACGCGGAGTTGATGAGCGCGGTGATCGGGCCAAGTTCCTTCACCGCATTGGAAACAAGAGTCGCCGTCTCGCTCTCGTGCATCAGCTCGGCCTTGAGCAATGCGACTCTCACACCGGCCGTGCGCGCATCCTCGCAGGTCGCACGCGCTTCCTTCTCGGAGGAATTGTAATGCAGCGCGATATTCCAGCCATGCCGCGCCAGATCGAGCGCGATGGCGCGGCCCAGCCGCTTCGCCGCGCCGGTGATGAGAACGGTTTTGATCCGGTCTGCCATGCGTTCCTTATAGCACGCGGCTCAGACGACGAAGCCCACGACTTTCTTGACGTCATGCATGATCGGCTCCGCCACGGCGCGGGCTTTCTCCGCACCGGACCGCAGAATGCGGTCGATCTCGGCGGAGTCGGCCATCAACCGGCGCATCTCATCCGCGATCGGCTTCAGCTTTTCGACCGCCAGTTCCGCCAGCTCGTTCTTGAAGCTGGAGAATTGCTGGCCTGCGAACTGCACGATCACATCTTTCACCGGCTTCTCCGCGAGGCCGGCATAGATGTTGAGCAGGTTCTCCGCTTCCGGCCGCCCCGCCAGTCCCTTCTCGTTTTCGGGAAGCGGATTGGGATCGGTCTTGGCGCGGCGGATCTTGTTCGCGATGGTGTCGGCGTCGTCCGTCAGGTTGATGCGCGAATTGTCGGACTCGTCCGTCTTCGACATTTTCTTGGCACCATCGCGCAGCGACATCACGCGCGTGCCCGGCCCTGTGATCACGGGTTCGGGGAGCGGGAAGTAATCGGGTACCTGATAATCGTTGTTGAACTTCTGCGCGATGTCGCGTGCCAGTTCGAGATGCTGCTTCTGGTCTTCGCCGACCGGAACGTGCGTCGCCTTGTAGACGCAGATATCCGCCGCCATCAGCACCGGATAGGTGTAGAGGCCGACAGACGAGCGCTCCTTGTGCTTGCCGCTCTTCTCCTTGAACTGGGTCATGCGGTCGAGCCAGCCAAGGCGCGCCACGCAGTTGAAGATCCACGCCAGTTCCGCGTGTTCCTTCACCATCGACTGGGCGAAGATCGGCGTGTGCTTGGGATCGACGCCCGAGGCGATATAGGCCGCGGCCACTTCGCGCGTGGCTTTCGTCACATCGGCGGGCAGCGCGTAACCGGAATCCTGCGTCAGCGCGTGCATGTCCACCACGCAGAAAAAACAGGGCATCTCGTTTTGCATGCGCACCCAGTTCTTCAGCGCGCCCAGATAATTGCCGAGGTGCAGCGTGTTCGTCGGCTGCATGCCGG
>JANWJQ010000016.1 GCA_025451875.1 Rhizomicrobium sp. | reverse complement strand
GCCAGCACGTTCTTCTTGCGCACCATGCCGCCATAAAAGAGCGCCAGGCCCGGAATGGTCATCATCAGAACAAGCGCGGACGATGTGAGCATCCAGGCGGTGTCGCCGGAATCGATCTTCGGCGGCGCGGCGGCAAAGGCGGGGGTGGTAATGAGAGCTGCGCAGCCTGCGATAAGCGCCATCGCAAACTTCCACCCTCCCCTTGAGGGAGGGTCGAAATTCGCTCTTCGCGAATTTCGGGGAGGGGTCATGGTGCAATGCTCACCGCTCGACCCCTCCCCGAAAAATTCGCGCGCGTACGCTGTCGCTACGCGCCGCTTGAATTTTGTCGGCCCTCCCTCAAGGGGAGGGCGGGTCATGGAACAGCTCTCTTCGATATTCATTCTCTTCCCCTTCGTATGTTCAAAATTCAAAGCGCGTCGCTGTCGGTTTCGCCGGTGCGGATGCGCAGCACCGCTTCCAGCGGCGTGACGAAAATCTTTCCGTCGCCGATCTGTCCGGTCTTGGCCTTGGAGGCGATCGCTTCGATCACCGCATCGGCCATTTCCGATTTCACGGCGATCTCGATCTTGATCTTGGGCAGGAAGCTCACGGCGTATTCCGCACCGCGATAGATCTCCGTGTGCCCCTTCTGGCGGCCGTAGCCTTTGACTTCGGTCACGGTCATGCCTTGCACGCCGGTGGCCGACAGTGCTTCGCGCACGTCATCCAGCCGGAACGGCTTGATGATGGCGGTGATGAGTTTCATCGCTGGTCCCCTTGCCCTTGATTGCCGTTAAGACTTTTTCAAGAACCGTGCCGCGATGCACAAAATCGGTAAGCGATTGTTTTTGCTTGTGTATCTATTCACGAAGCCGATTTTTGAGGCCTTTTGGATGGCCCATATGCCGAAATATTAGGCAGACCTGTGACAATGCATAAATTTCAGCCGTAGAGTCGTCACAGCAAGAAACTTTCGAACCCGCCTTGCGTCACGGCTGGATGTTCTCTATATGTTCTAGTATGGGCTTTGGCGCTCCATTCGCCAGGGGCGGCCCTCCCACAAAAGGAGCAAAAATCGAAATTCAAGGATCAAGGTTTTCCGCAAAGTCTGGGGTGTTGCGCAAAATATTGATGCGACACCGGAGGCGGAAAAATCGGCAAACAACCCCGAGGGCCCCCGGGGGGGGGATGCGTCAAACGTGAAAACGACTGCTGCTCCACGCTGCGACCACAAAATCTGGTGTTTGGGCAAATTCCGGCGATGAAAAATCGACATTCAATTCGGCGTCGCTAGATTGGCCGCATGAGCAGACAAACGGATGTGGTCATCGGCGGCGGCGGCATGGTGGGCGCCACGCTGGCATTGGCGCTGGCCCAGGGCGGACTGAAAGTGATCGTGGTCGATCCGGTGCCACCGGCGGCGGCCACCGACGCGAAATTCGATGGCCGTGTTTCCGCGCTCTCCTATTCCAGCCAGCGCATGTTCGAAGCGCTGGGCATCTGGCCGAAGCTCCAGCAGGACGCGCAGCCGATTCTCGACATTCTGGTGACCGATGCGCTCTTGGGCGGCGCGCCATCGCCGTTCTCGCTCCACTTCGATTCGAGCGAGATCGGCCGGCCCATGGGCGCCATCGCCGAGAACCGCCACATCCGCCGCTGCTTGTTCGACGCGCTGGATACGGAAAAGAACATCACCCTCATCGCCCCCGCCGCGATGACGGGTTTGGACGACGAAGGCGGAAAGATCGTCGCGTCTTTGTCCAACGGCGAAAAGATTTCCGCAGCGCTCGCCGTCGCCGCCGACGGACGCGAATCGCCGATGCGCGAAGAGATGGGATTGGGCGTGATCGGCTGGTCCTATCCGCAAATGGGCATCGTCGCCACCGTCGAGCACGAGAAGCCGCATGAGGGCGTGGCGTACGAACACTTCCTGCCGTCCGGGCCTTTCGCAATTTTGCCGATGACGGGAAATAGAAGTTCGCTGGTGTGGACGGAGAAAGACACGCTGGCGCCGGCGATGATGAAATTGCCGGAAGAGGAATTTAACGCCGAAATCGCCAAGCGTTTCGGCGATCATCTGGGTGCCACGAAGGCCGCAGGCCCGCGCTGGTCCTATCCGCTGAAATTCCATCTGGCGCGCAGCTTCGTGAAGACACGGTTTGCACTTTGCGGCGATAGCGCGCACGGCATCCATCCCATCGCCGGGCAGGGATTGAATCTGGGATTGAAAGATGCGGCAGCTTTGGCGGAAACGCTTCTGGACTCCGCAAGATTGGGATTGGATATCGGCGCCTTGGATGTGCTCAAGCGGTATGAGCGCTGGCGGCGCTTCGATTCTTTCACGCTGGCTGCCGCGACCGACGGATTGAACCGATTGTTCTCCAACGACATCGTGCCGCTGCGCATCGCGCGCGATCTGGGATTGGGGATTGTCGATGGCATCGCGCCGCTGCGCCGCTTCTTCATGCGCCACGCCGGCGGCGACATCGGTAAGCTGCCGCGTCTGTTGAAAGGCGAAGCGGCTTAGTTAGTGCAGGCGATCCTTGCCGCGATGAGCCAAGGCGGCGGGAAGTTCGCGATAGAATCCGCGCGCGATATCGCCGATCTTCTGGGCGCGGACTTTCTCCGCTTCCCAGCGCGTCGCGAACCGCTCGCCTTCGAAGACATAACGTGTCACTGACGAAGCGGTGCGCGGATCGAGTTCGGTGATCTCCGAAACGTCCTCGACCTGTTCTTCGGCGGTTCCGATCGTGTGGCGGAAATGGGCGAGCTGGTCCGCCCGGTCGGCTTGCTCCTGCCGGATGCGCGCGACATTGGCGGCATCGAATTGCCTGAACCACGCCAGGATGCGCGGCCAGAACCGCAGCAGGATGATGGCGGCAAGCAGGAAGATGGCTGTCGTGACGAGGCGGCTCATGGCCCAATTATATAGGCGCTAAACCGCGCCATGCACCCCATGGCCGCGTTTGAGGTATTCCTCGCTGCGCATCTCAACCAGGCGCGAGGCGGTCCGGCGAAAAGCTTCGGCCCCATAACCCGCCGGGTAGAGATCTTCGGGCGGCGCGGCGGCGGAGCAGATCAGCTTCACCCCGTCGTCATAGAGGGTATCGATCAGGAGGGTGAAGCGCCGCGCCTCATTCCGCATCGTCTCGTTCAGCTGCGGGATGTGGTCGATGAGGACGGTGTGGAAATGCCGGGCGATCTCCAGATAGTCCGGCGCCGCCAGCGCCCGGACGCAAAGATCGTCAAAGGTGAAGCGGGCGACATGTTTGGCCGCCTGCGGCACAACCAGCTTGCGGCCCAGAACGGTCAGCGTTCGGCTCTCACCATGCCGCTGATCGGTGAGTCTGAGCCACGCCGCATCCATCTTCGCATCGGCCTTGGGACCGAGCGGCGTGATGTAGATATCCAGCCCGCTCATCCGCTGCATGCGATAATCATGGGTGCCGTTGAGTTCGAGAACATCGAGCTTCTCATCGATCAGCGCGATGAAGGGCAGGAAAAGCTGGCGGTTGAGCCCGCCTTCATAGAGCCGGTCCGGCTCGGTGTTGGAGGTGGCCACAATCACCACCCCGCGATCGAAAAGCTGCTGGAACAGCCGTCCCAGAATCATCGCATCGGCCACATCGGTGACCTGGAATTCGTCGAAGCAGAACAGCGTGGCCCGGTCCGCAATCGCTTTCGCCACCGGCGGAATAGGGTCGGGATGTTCCCCGCGCTGCCGCTCTTCATGGATATGCGCATGCACATCGACCATGAAGGCGTTGAAGTGGACGCGGGTCTTCTTCTCCAGCGGCGCCAGCTCGAAGAACAGGTCCATCAACATGGATTTGCCGCGCCCGACATCGCCCCAGATATAGATCCCGCGAGGTGCGGGCCTGGGTCCGAAGAAGAAGCCGCGGCGGCCGGGTTTGTAATCCGCCAAGGCCGTCGCCAGTTGTTGCAGGTGATTGGCGGCCGCCTTCTGTGCCGCATCCGGCTTGATCTCGCCGGATGCAATTCCCGCGCGGTATCGCTCGATCAGTTCGTTGGGCATCAGCTCTTTCGCGGGAGGATCGCCCAATAGTCGAAATCGAGGATGACATTCTCCGGATAATTCCCATCCGCGCCTTTGTCTGGAAACGCTTCGCAAGGAAGATTCTTGGTGGCGACGAGTCGAAGCCTGAGCGCGCCGCAATCCTTGCGTCCCGCAATCTCCGCCTTGTCGAGCACTTCGCTCCACGCGAACACGGTGTCGCCGGCAAACAACGGGTTCACATGCCGCCCGCCATTGATCGCAGCGATGGAGACGGCATTGGCAAGCCCGTTGAACGACAGCGCCCGCGCCAAACTGATGACATGGCCGCCATAGATCAGCCGGCGGCCGAAGCGGCCCTTGCCTTCGCTGAACTGGTTGAAGTGAACCTTGGCGGTGTTCTGATAAAGCCGTGTCGCCAGCATGTGATCGGATTCCTCGACCGTCATGCCATCGACGTGATCGATCTTCTCGCCGATGCCGTAATCATCCCACAGATACGGGCTTCCCGATGCGCCGGTATCGAAGCGGGCAAAATCCGCGAACGGTGCAACCAGCGAATCCGGTGCGACAAACGCTGCGGTCTTGGGCACCGATGTTTCCGCGACAACAGCATTGGCGTCCCGCTTGCGCACCATGACCCAGCGCACATAGGTCAGAACCTTGTCACCGTTCTCATCGAACCCATCGGTGCGGACATAAACGACACCGGTCTGCTTGTTGGAATTTTCCTTCAGGCCAATAACTTCCGAAACCGCCGACAAGGTCGTTCCCGGATAGACGGGCTTCAGGAAGCGGCCTTCCGCATAGCCGAGATTGGCAACGGCGTTCAGCGAAATATCCGGAACCGTTTTGCCGAACACGGTGTGAAAGACCAGAAAATCGTCGATGGGCGCACCGGGCAGGCCAAGGCTTCCGGCAAACGCATCCGCCGATTGCAACGCAAAGCGTGGCCCATAAAGCGCCGTGTAAAGCGAGACATCGCCTTCAGTCAGCGTGCGTGGTGTGGCATGGACCAGCTTCTGCCCAAGGCGAAAATCCTCGAAGAAATTGCCGGGATTTGTCTTGTTGCTCATAGGTCCTGCAGCGCCGAAATTGCGTTCGCCATGGACACGGTCTGCCGCGCGATCTCCGCATGCAGCAATTCGACCATCCGGCCATCGAGCGAGATCGCGCCTTTGCCTTTATTTTCCGGAAGTTCGAACGCCGCGATGATCTTCTGCGCTGCTTCGACATCTGCCTTCGATGGTGCAAACACGTCGTTGCAAGGTTCGATCTGCGACGGATGGATCAGCGTTTTGCCGTCAAAGCCATAGCTTCGCGCCTGTTTGCAGGCGTCCAGGAAGCCATCAGTGTTCTGAATGTCATTATAGACCCCGTCGATCACCGTCAGGCCGTAAGCGCGCGCGGCAGCAACCGAGATGCCGAGCGCCGCGGAAAGATTGGCGCGGTCCGGCGTATGTGTGCCGCGAAATTCCTTGATGAGATCATTGGTGCCCATGATGAAGCAGCGCAGACGCCCGCCCGCGCTCGCAATCTGCCCGGCATTCAGGATCGCCAGCGGCGTTTCCATCATTGCCCAGATGGCAACAGAACGTTCGGGATCGTGGCCTGAGAACCGCTCTTCGATGGCCTGAAGATCGGCGGCAGACGACACCTTAGGGACCAGCACCGCGTCGGGCTTCACGGCGATGGCCGCCGACAGATCCTCATCGCCCCATTGCGTCCAAAGCCCGTTCACGCGGATGACGATCTCGCGCTTGCCGAAGCCGCCGGCCTTCACCGCATCGCAAACCTGCTTGCGGGCCAGGTCTTTGGCTTCCGGTGCGACGGCGTCCTCAAGATCGAGAATGAGGGCATCAGCCGCCAGCGCGCGCGCTTTTTCGATGGCGCGGGCGTTCGAACCCGGCATGTAAAGGACCGACCGGCGCGGACGGATGTCAGTCATGAAAATCCCCGGAAAACCTGCCCGAGACCTAGCAAGCGGCGGCTATTTGCGGAAGCCCTTGGCGTATTCCGCAACGTCCGGCTGGTTCAGAAACCGCTCGCTCCAGCGCTTCATCACCTTGGCCATGCGCTCGGGTGCGACACCAAGCTGCGCCTGCGCCACGCCGCCATTGACACTCTCGTGATACTCCGCGATCAGCCCGTCCTTCAGCAGGAAGCGGCTGATACCATCGATCACGACTTTGCGGCCCTTGAACTCGGGGATCGTGGACACGAAGCGCGACAGCGAGCGGGCATAGCCGAGATCGCCTTTCACGACGGGATCGAAAAACGTCCAGTCATAATCCGCCGCATCGCGGTGGAAGAGATTTTCCAGCATGTCTGCGATGGATGCGCGGCCCCGGTGCGGGCCGTAGATATAGTCGAAATAGGTGCCGTCTTCGGTGAAGCAGGCGGCAAGCGCCTTGCCGTCACCGGCGGTCGCCGCGGCGCCGAAGCGCGCGACGAGCGCCGCGAAGTCGTCCTGGCTCATGCTAATTGCCATCGGATTCAGAAAATTTGCGGATTTTCTCATAGTTGTCGTCAGGGTTCCGAACGTCCCGGACGATCACGCCGCTTCCGCTCACGTTTCCGAAGCCAAGCGCGTTAAAAATATTCGGTCCGCGTGAAGAACCGGTGGCGAGCGTCGCTATATAGATACTTCCAAGCCCGTAGATGCGTTGGAACATTCCCTTGTGCAGGGTGATCTCTTTGATGTCGCGATATCGTATGACTTTCCTGTTTTGAGTGAAGAAGCCTTCCTCAAATTCCAGATGATCGTCGTAGAATTTATATTCAGTTCTTGAATAGTTCAGTCGTTTGCCAAAATAAGAAACGATTGGAATGCCGATGAATGCGATTGCTCCAAAAGTTATAAATGACCAGCCGGATTTTGCTGGAAAGAGGAATTGAAGCATCCCGCCGAAGAAGCCTCCAGCCCAAAGCGTCATAAATAGTTGAATCGGTAGTTGAGCTACGAGCGCAATCCATCCGATAAACACCGGCTTCAACGAAAGATTCAATCCATCCCCCCTGAGTTGAACTACGCTGCTTTCTTCAGAAGCTTGCGGTTCATCAGGCTCTCGGCGATCTGCACGGCATTGAGCGCCGCGCCCTTGCGCAGATTGTCGGAGACCACCCACATCGAAAGTCCGTGCTCGACCGTCGGATCCTTGCGGATGCGCGAGACATAAGTCGCATCTTCACCGGCCGCTTCGATCGGCGTGATGTAACCACCGTCCTCATGCTTGTCGACGACGAGAACGCCCGGCGACTCGCGCAAGATATTGCGCGCCTGCGCCGCGGTGATCGGGCGTTCGAACTCGACCGTCACCGCTTCGGAATGGCCGATGAACACCGGCACGCGCACGCAGGTGACGGTGAGCTGGATATCCGGATCGAGGATCTTCTGGACCTCGACCATCATCTTGAATTCTTCCTGCGTGTAGCCGCTGTCGAGGAACTCACCGATATGCGGAATCACGTTGAAGGCGATCTGCTTGGTGAAGAAGTGCTGTTCGATCGGATCGGCCACAAATACCGCGCGCGTCTGCGTGAAGAGCTCGTCCATCGGCTCCTTGCCGGCGCCGGAGACCGATTGATAAGTCGATACGACGACACGCTTGATCTTGGCGTGATCGTTCAGGGGCTTCAGCGCGACAACCAGCTGTGCAGTCGAGCAATTCGGATTGGCGATGATGCCTTTCTTGATGCTGTTCAGCGCATCGGCGTTCACTTCGGGGACGACCAGCGGCACGTCGCGGTCCATGCGCCATGCCGAGGAATTGTCGATCACGATCGCACCCTGTGCCGCGATCTTCGGCGACCATTCCTTGGAAATCTTGCCGCCCGCGCTCATCAGCACGATGTCCGTGCCTTTGAAGTCGTAATAGTCGAGCGCCTTCACCTTCAGCGTCTTGTCGCCGAAGGAAATGTCCTTGCCGACCGAGCGCGTGGAGGCGAGCGCCACCACTTCGGACACGGGGAAAGCGCGTTCGGCGAGGACGTTCAACATCTCTCGCCCGACATTGCCGGTCGCGCCGACAACGGCGACCTTATACGACATGGCAGTTTCTTCCTTATGATCAGAAACCCGCGATCGAGCGGGTGCGTGAAATCATTACGCCATGCGGCCATGGCGGAAAAGAGGCTGATAGACCTATCTCGAAAGAGAGCGCCAATGCAGCGCTGGCATGGCGAAATGCCCTAGCGAAGCCCGATGATTTGGGACGCCTGAAGCGTGGCGACCTCTTCGGCGTCCAATCCGAGGATTTCGGAAAGTATCTCGCCGGTGTGCTGGCCCAGAAGCGGCGGTGCATGGCGGTATTCCGGCGGGGTTTTCTCCAGCCGGAGTGGACTTGCGACCAGATCCAGATTTCCGCTTCCCGCATGCGACATGGAAACGATCAAGCGGCGGGCCTGTGCCTGCGGATCGGCGAAGACCTGATCGACACGGTTAATCGGGCCGCACGGGACATTCGCCGTTTCCAGCGCAGCGATCCATTCAACATTGCTGCGGGTGGTGAAAACCGGTGTCAACTGCGCAATGAGTTCTTTGCGGTGGCCGACGCGCTCGGCATTCGTCGCATAACGCGGATCGCGGCTCAGGTGCTCCAATCCGGTCGCTTCGCAGAAGCGCCGGAATTGTCCGTCATTGGCGATCGCAAGGATGAGATGGCCGTCCGATGTCGCGAATACCTGATAGGGCACGATATTCGGATGCGCGTTGCCCATGCGGCCCGGCACCATGCCGCCGGAAAGGTAATTCATCGCCTGATTGGCGAGGCCCGCGACCTGGCAATCGAACAACGCCATGTCGATGGCTTGTCCTTCACCGGTGCGCGCTTGATGGATCAGTGCCGCCTGAATGGCATTGGCGGTATAGAGCCCGGTGACAAGGTCGGAAATCGCGACGCCGACCTTCATTGGCTCCGCACCCGGCACGCCATCGGGCAGGCCGGTGATGCTCATCAATCCGCCCATGCCCTGGATGAGGTAATCGTAACCAGCTTTGTCTTTATACGGCCCGGTGTGGCCGAAGCCGGTGAGCGAGCAATAGATCAGCGCTGGGTTTTCGCCTTTCAGCGTTTCATGGTCGAGGCCATATTTGGCCAGCGTGCCGGTCTTGAAATTCTCGACAACGACATGCGCACGCCGCGCCAACCTTCTGACGAGTGCCGCGCCTTCTGGTTTGGCAAAGTCGATCGCAACCGATTTCTTGTTGCGGTTGGCTGTCAAAAAATAGGTGGCGTCGCCGCGCTCGCCATTCTGGTCCTTTAGGAAAGGCGGCCCGAATGTGCGCGTTTCGTCGCCCTCGTCCGGCTTTTCGATCTTGATCACCTCGGCGCCGAGATCGCCGAGGATTTGCGTGGCGAAAGGGGCCGCCAGAACCCGGCTCAGATCCAGCACCCGAATATGCGATAGCGCACCCATAAGCCCCTCCGGCAGCGGGCGACATAATCAGCGGAACCGGGGCGAGGCAAACAAAAAGGGCGAACCTTGCGGTTCGCCCTTTTCGCGGCAGCTTAAGGGGGGCGTCAGCCGCCGAGGTCGATGACCGCGCGCCGGTTCTGCGGCTCGCGGACATTCGGCCCGGTTGCAACGAGCGGATCGTGGAAGCTCTTGCCCGTCGTCGTGATCTCGTCGGCACTCAGGCCATCGGAAACCATTTGGCTTTTGACGACCGAGGCGCGGCGTTCCGAAAGCGCCTGATTGTAGCTGTCCGAACCCACTGTATCGGTATGTCCCGTCACGAGGATGCGCACCGCTTGCGACTGCTGGGCCGTGCGAACCGCCTCACCGACAACGCTGACAGCTTCCGGTGTCAGGTTTGATTTGTTGAAGTCGAAGAAGACGATGAAGGTCTTAACCGGGGCGGGTGCCGCTGGCGGCGGGGGAGGAGGGGGCGGCGGAGCCGGTGGTTCCTGATATGCGACGCGTTCCTCTGAAGCCGGATACCAGCGGAGGCCCGCCATCACGACATGTTCGGTGAGGTTGTGCGCGCTCAGCGGCGCCGCGATGTTGTCGTTCGAGCCGCTGCGCAGGTTGCGGTAGTGATAGTCGACGAACAGATCGAGGTTGGGCGTAGCCTCGTAAGTCAGGCCACCGATACCCTGCCACATGAATTTGGCGCCGCTATTCGTGCTGAAATGCCCCGCGCCGAAGGGGTTGTCGAATTTGATTCTGGAATTTCCGACACCGGCGCCAGCACCAAGCGAGAGCCGAAGGCGCGGCAGAAGATGGACATCATAGATGCCATTGATCATCGCCGAACGAACTTCCGCGTGGCCGCTCGACGGGAATGACAGGCCGCCGCTGGTAAAGTCATTGGTGCTGTGACGATCCCAGGCGTCTTCGAGTTCAAGACGGAATGGCGCGTCGAACTTGTAGCCAACCGTAGCGGCGACGATCGCGGAATCTTTTGTATTCAGTTTTCCGGCGATACCGTCGCCCACGACAGTAGGATCTCTCAAATGATCCCATCCGGCGCCCAAACCGATATACCAGCCGTCTGCTGCAAGTGCAGGCGAGACGAAAAGTGCCGCTACACCAGCGAGCATAATTGTACGCAACGTCATGAAAACCTCCTCATACGCGGGAGGGATTGCCCCCCCGGCCACACGCCCTTTTTCTAGCCGCGGCACTGAGCTAACGGGTTGAGTGGGTGAAGGTTTCCGCATTGCGGCGTGTTTAGGCGGCACAGTGACAAGGATGTCGAAGGTGGATGTCCGGAATATTACACGGAGGGTTCCCCACGTCTGTCATCTGAAGTTCCACGGGTATCGGCGTCAGGCTGATGGCGAGCCGCGAAGTCTCGCGCGGTACGCGATGGATCGTGTCGCCATTATTATGGGATGACGGTGTTCGACGCCCACGTATGATCCGAAGTTCTTTGCTGGAAAGACAGACCGGAAGACAACTCCAGATAGTCCGCATAAGGCATATTTTCTCCGGTCCCCGAGAAAATCATATTGAACCGAGGACAATCACAACGCCCGACGGTCGAGGTAGAATTTCGCAGCGGAACTTAACGATATCGTGCCAGAAAGAGTCGCGAGGCATTTCCGCCGATGCTATGGTCCACGCCGCAGCGAGACGAAGTGGGTGTTCGAATGGGTGTCATGGTGAAAGCGGGTGCGCTCTCGCTTGCCGGAATCCTGGTGGCCGGCAATGCACTGGCGGCCTCTTCCGGAAAATGTGCAAAGGCCGACGAGGTCACGTCTATCCAAGTTGCGGCCGTCCAGCAGGAATTGATGGTCGCGGCGCTGACCTGCGATCAGATCACGAACTTTAATGCTTTCCAGACCGGCTACGGGCCTGAGCTGCGGACCTCCGACGCGACATTGCACAAGATGTTCAAGCGGATTTTTGGCGCCAAGCAGGGCGAGGCGGAATTTCATGCCTTCAAGACGCGCATGGCGAACGATTCATCCATCCGCTCCATTCACGACAATCAGGGCTACTGCCATGAGGCCGCGGCGGTATTCGCCTCCGCTCTTGCCCCCACCAAGCCGACCCTAGCCGCATTCGTTTCCGGCGTGACGGTCCAGGAGGAGAGCCCCGTCAACAGTTGCGATATCCGCGTGGCATCTGCACTTCCCGGCCTTGGGGGCGCGAGCGGCGCGTCCTTCTCGTATATTCTGCCCAAGCCGAAGCCGATGGTGGATGGTGTAATCGCCCCGACCGTGGCCACCGTAGCACCGGCCCAGTAAGCTCCGTTCACAGGTTAAGAAAAAGCCCGGTGCGCCTCGCATCGGGCTTTTTTCATGTCCGGAGGCATGCGCTGATTTCCTGCCACGCCTCGCAAACCTGTAGAGGTGTTGCCGTTTCCGACGCGTAGCGCACAAAAAGAAAGGGCGGACCGAAGCCCGCCCTTTCCATTTCTTATCGTAGGAAGCGATTACGTACCGCTGCCTTCACCAAGCTGGATCACAGCGCGGCGGTTCTGAGGCTCGCGAACGTTCGGGCCGGTCGGAACCAGCGGATCGTCGAAGCTCTTGCCAACCGTCGAGATGCCGGCGCCGTCGATGCCCTGAGAAACCAGACCATCCTTCACAGCAGCAGCGCGGCGCTCAGAGAGAGCCTGGTTGTAGCTGTGCGAGCCGACCGTGTCGGTATGACCCGTCACGAGGATCTTGACCATGCCCGTGGACTTCGCAGTCGAAGCAGCCTGAGCCACAACCGACTGAGCTTCCGCGGTCAGGTTCGACTTGTTGAAGTCGAAGAAGACGATGAACGTCTTCACCGGCGGGGGCGGCGGCGGGGGCGGCGGCGGCGGCGGCGGCGGCGGGGGCGGCGGCGGAGCCGATTCGAGGTACCACCGGACGCCGATCATCGCGACCTGCTCGTTCATGTCACGCGGACGCGCGTGATACAGAACGAAGCTTGTGCCGTAGTCCTTGTTCACGCTCAGAGCGCGATAACGATAGTCCAACGTCAGATCGACATTGTCCGTCACCGAGTAGGAGAAGCCACCGATGAACTGGTACATGAAGCCGCTGTGCTTGCCCGTCAGGTAAGTGAACGGAGCAATGGATGTCTGAACATCAGCGCGGCCAACGCCAGCGCCGGCGCCGAGGCTCAGATCCCAACGGTCAGAGAGCGGGATGTCATACACGACGTTGAGCATATCCGAGAGGATGCTCACGCGGCCGTTGAAGGGATCCTTCACATCGTGACGGTCCCAACCGATTTCGTCTTCGATGCGGAGATGATTGCCGAAGCGATAGCCGAATGTGCCGGCGATGAGCGCCGAAGCATCGGTTTTCGTCTTGATGCGGACATTCGTCGGACCCGTGAAGGTCTGCTCGAAGCTGCCCATACGGTCCCAGCCGACGCCCAGACCAAGATACCAACCAGTGGCATCACTCGCGACGGCCGGCGCGCTCAGCGCCATCGCCGCAACGCCCGCCAGGGCGATCATTCGAATTTTCATTTTTTACCCTCGTTTCAAAAACCGACGGGCAGGGACCCCCCCACCGTGACGTCCGGGATGTAAACTTCTATAGCCCCTATACTGGCGGATGTGGAAGAGACCTGTCCATCGGAAG
>JANWJQ010000015.1 GCA_025451875.1 Rhizomicrobium sp. | reverse complement strand
TCACGTCGGTCGTTGCGAGAACAGGGCAAGTGGTACGGGCTGGCGATCCAATCGGCGCCGCGAGGACGGCACCCAGCGCGCTGGTCACGTATCAGCAGGCAAGCTCGGCGCTCTCGTTTGCACAAAAAGATCTTGCGCATACGCGCGAGCTTTTTGCGGAACAACTTGCCACCAACAGTCAGCTCGCCGCCGCGATAAAATCTCTGGATGATGCGAAGACCGCGCTCACGGCGCAACGTCAGATCGGTGCCGGAACGGACTCCCAGATACTTCGCGCGGGTGTTTCTGGCATTGTGACATCCGTCAGCGTATCGCGCGGCGACCGTGTTCCGGCGAACACCACTATCGCTTCCATAGCAACGCGTGATTGGCTCGTTGTCGATCTCGGGCTGGAGCCATCCGATGCCGCCCGCGTCGCACCGGGCGACGGGGTAGACCTTTACTCACCGCAAAACTCGTCCATCCATTTAAGGGGCAAACTTCAATCAATAGACGGCATGATGGACCCGAAAAGTCGCCTCGTGAACGCTGTCGTTTTGGTCAATGCGGGAACGGCCAGTAGCTTGGTGCTGGGCACGGTTCTTCAAGCCAACATCGCGCTCGCTCCGATAAGAAGTGTTGTGGTGCCGCATAGTGCCCTGATGACGGACGGAAATGGGCCATACGTTTTTGTCGTAACCCAGGATCAGGCGCACCGCAAAGGTGTGCGCATTACATTGGACACAGGACATGAAGCGCTGATTTCTCAGGGGATCAAAGCGGGGGACCAGGTCGTCGTTTCCGGAAATGCCGCACTCAAAGACGGCATGCATGTTCGGGTGCATTGACCATGGGTCTGGCACACTGGGCGTCGAGACATCGCCGCTCAATTCTATTTCTTCTAATTGTGGCCGCCATTGCGGGCGTGATCAGTGGCCTGAATTTGCCCGTCGCTCTGTTTCCGAACGTGGCGTTTCCTCGTGTCCGCGTCACTCTGGATGCGGGCGATAGGCCAGCAGAGGCCATGGTCGCCCAGATCACCCGCCCTGTTGAGCAGGCTGTTCGATCTGTTCCAGGCGTGTTGGACGTGCGTTCGACCACCAGCCGAGGAAGCGCCGAGCTTTCTGTGAGCTTCGATTGGGGTCTCGATATGGACCGCGCGGAGCTCCAGATCGAGTCCGCTGTCGCGCGGGTTCTACCTGATCTACCTCAAGGCACGAGCTTCAGCGCTCGAAAGATGAATCCGACGGTGTTTCCTGTCGCAGCGTATAGCCTGACATCCAGCTCGCTCGACCAGATGCAGCTTCACGACATCGCCCAATATCAACTCGTACCCCTGCTGTCGGCGGTTGCTGGTGTGGCGTCGGTGGATGTTCAGGGCGGAGCGGTGCGCGAATACCGCGTCTCGGTTGAGCCGGCACTACTCGCCAGTTTCGGTCTTACGCTGGATGATGTGACGGCAGCGCTTGGCAAATCCAATGTGCTCAAGGTGGTCGGTCGCGTCGAAGATGAGCACAAACTGTTTTTGGCGCTCACAGATTCGCGATTTCGCACGATTAGCGACATCGGTCAGACTATTCTTCGCTCCAGTCCAAATGGTGCTGTCCGGCTCTCGGACGTCGCAATCATCCATGTCGCGCCGCAGCCCAACTATTCGTTGGTTACGGCGGATGGACGTCGCGCCGTGCTGGTTCAGGTTTTCCAGCAGCCGGATGGAAACACTGTACAAATCGTAAAGGGTGTCGCTGATGCTTTAAAAACCTACAGCGCAAAATTGCCACAAGGATTGCAAATTCACAATTGGTACGACCAAAGTCAGCTCATCCTGGCCTCCGCCAGCAGCGTTCGCGATGCAATCCTAATCGGTATCGGTCTCGCCGCTCTCGTCCTCTTCGGATTTCTGCGTAGCGTCAAGATAACAGGCATCGTACTTGTATTTGTACCTGCCGTTCTGGCGATAACTGTGCTGGTGCTTTATGCGCTGGGCATGAGTTTCAACATCATGACTCTAGGCGGCATGGCCGCTGCCATTGGCCTCATCATCGACGATGCGATCGTAATGGTTGAACAAATCGTTCGAAGGCTCGCGCCGGGTACCAATCAGCACGAATCCATTCGCAACGCGGTCATGGAATTTCTGAGACCATTGGCCGGATCGTCATCAGCGACAATCGTCATATTCTTGCCGTTGGCGTTTCTGTCAGGCGTGACCGGGGCCTTCTTCAAAGCTCTGTCCCTTACCATGGCGAGCGCGCTGATCATTTCGTTCATAGCTGCTTGGTTCGTCATACCTCTGCTCGCAGATTATCTTGTGAATGAGCGGGATGTGGAGCGCGAACACAAAGTCGGACCAATCTATGAACGTGTCTTATGGCACTACAAAAACCTGTTCACCGTGGCGCGTGAGAAACCTTTGTTGGTCGTCGCCGGCCTTGCGGTTCTTATGGCGGCTGGCTCCTTCGCTTATTTTCAGGTTGGCACGGGATTTATGCCGACCATGGATGAGGGTGGTTTTATTCTGGACTACATCGCGCCTCCGGGAACGTCCCTTCCTGACACAAATAACATGTTGCTCGAAGTCGAAAAGATCATTCGAGCGACGCCAGAGGTTCAAACCTATTCACGACGGACGGGCGCGCAATTGGGCGGAGGTCTTACGGAAGCCAATACTGGAGACTTCTTCATACGCTTAAGGCCTCTCCCCCGTCGCGATATTGAAGATGTCATGGCAGGCATCCAACAACAGGTGGAACAGAAGGTTCCCGGTCTCAACATTGAAACCGCGCAGCTGATGGAGGACCTCATTGGCGATTTAACGGCAGTCCCGCAGCCTATCGAGATAAAGCTCTTTGGTGACGACGAAGTTAAGCTGCGCGCTTTGGCACCAAAGGTGGCGCGGCTGATTTCAAAGATCTCCGGTGTTACGGAAATCAAAGACGGGGTCGTGCTGGCAGGCGATGGGCTCTCAATCGACGTTGACCCTGTGCGAGCCGGCTTGGAAGGTCTTTCGCCCACCGACGTTGCCAATCAGATGGAGATCTATTTAGCCGGAACCGTCGCAACGGAAGTGCAGAAGGGTGACCGGGTGGTTGGCGTACGCGTTTGGCCTCTGAACGCCAGCCATCTCTCCATTCCCGATTTGAAGAATGTCCTGATCGCCGCTCCGGATGGTCACAAGGTCTCCCTCTCGCGGATCGCCACGGTTCGCATTCTCACTGGACAACCAGAGATTACCCGCGAGAACCTTAAAACGATGGTCGCGGTGACAGCTCGCATCGAGGGACGAGATCTCGGAAGCACGATCGCGGACGTCAAGCGGGCGCTCGATCACAGCGGCCTGATGACGGGATCGGTCTACTATGAGCTTGGCGGGCTTTATAAGCAGCAGCAAATTGCTTTTCAGGGCTTGATAGCGGTAATCATTGCTGCGTTCTTTTTGGTGTTTACACTGCTGCTTTTTCTTTACGAGCGCTTTTCTTTCGCCATTCCGATCATTCTTATGCCGCTTCTTGCAATGCCGGCCGTGTTTTTGGGTCTCTGGGTCACTGGAACAGAACTCAACATTACAGCCATGATGGGCATGACCATGGTGGTTGGTATCGTGACCGAGGTCGCTATCTTTTATTTTTCCGAATACGAAACGCTGATCGCGCAGGGGATCCCGACGAGCGTCGCGCGATTGCAGGCAGGCGCCAATAGATTTCGTCCGATTGCAATGACCACGTTGGCCGCGATACTCGCGTTATTCCCCTTGGCTCTTGGGCTGGGGCAGGGCTCGGCCATGCAGCAGCCCCTTGCCATTGCGATTATTTCGGGGTTGATCATTCAAATGCCGCTGGTCCTCATAATCATGCCGCTATTGACGGAGCGGTTTGAGCGCAAGCGCGTTCTGCAGATTCTGTAAGATTGATGCAAGCATACCTGTAGAGGCAGCTGCACCAGAATATGCAGGTTGTCATCGTTATACAGAGTTGGAATGGCTTTTGAGAGGCCTTCTTATGCTACACGAGACACAGCGAGAAAAGGCCATCCATAAGGTTTTCGTCTGGGGAATCTTGCTCAAGGCGTTTGACGGCGTCGTGGAAATTTTGGGTGGCCTCGCGCTTCTCTTCCCAAGAACGCTGGTGCATGTCACGGCAACGCTCATTCACGACGAACTAGTTGAGGATCCGCACGATTTTGTTGCTACTCACCTACAACACGTGTTGCCTTCGTTCCTTGCACAGTCCGGTTGGTTCGCCGCAATCTACCTAATCAGTCATGGCATTATAAAAATTGTCTTGGTCGCTGGTCTCCTGCGGGACAAGGTTTGGGCGTACCCGACCGCCATCGGCGTATTCACCCTCTTTATCATGTATCAGATCTATCGCTATGCTTTCACACACTCCATCTTCCTCATATTGCTGACCGTGCTCGATGTCGTGGTCATCTGGCTGACTTGGCACGAATACCGCTACTTCAGAAAATATCGAGAGTTTGCAAAATAATTTCCACCGCGTTCGATCCACGCTACCGGCATCGATATATCCCTGACGCTGCCAGCATCGGGCAATGAAAGGAGCAATCAATTGACGCGGTTTGCGTGCGTGTCTGGCCGATGGAAACTGCTCAATCGGACCAGGGGACTTCACCGACCACAGATGACGTTCCTGACGCCAAGGTGCATCCGCTAATTTCTCACATTGTCGGGCATACTCCGTGGTGGAATACACAGCAACGCTGTCGCCTCTCGAATATGGATATTCGAGAGATCTTTGCGATCAATCTGCGGAAGGCGCGCCACGCGAAGGGGCTATCGCAAGAAGCACTTGCAGCTGACGCTGAGATCGATCGTACTTATGTGAGCGTTTTGGAACGTGGAATTTACAGCGCAACCATAGACATGGTTGCGAAGTTGGCCGTGATTCTCGATGTGGAGCCTGCGGATCTGCTTGCGCGCCCCGCGGGCTTTCGCCCGCGGCCACGCTCTCGTGAACGGAGCCGCGGCTAGCGCTCGCGTCTCCGCCCTTCGGGCTTCGATCCTTGGCGCAGATGTTCGGCCATCAGCCTGCCGGCGGATGAGGGCATTCCATCCCAGTCTCGCCGATCGGAGATCATTCCAACATTGCGGGCACCTTGAAGCGTCCGTTGATAACCTGCTGGCGGGCGGTGTGCGACCCGCGCGTCACGCGTCGCGCGGCCGGGCTTTTGTGGACCGGGCGTGTATGCAGTCTCGGCTCTGACGAGCATTGCCTCTGTCGCAAGACCCATCACCATCATGATGATGATCATCATCATCTTCTTCTTCATGCCGTTGATGGTGTTGGCGGTGGCGACGGTGCCGTTGATGATGACGGTGTTGTTGTTGATGTCGTCGTCGTCGACGATGGCGGTGGTGGTGATGGCGGCGGCTATTTCGTAGGCCAGCTCTGCCAGTCGACGTGCAGCTTGGCGTCCTCGCCTTGCGCAAACGCATTGGTTTTTTCCAGCATCGCTTGCGCGCTCTCCAGATTGCGCCAGTCGATGCCGTGCGTGTAGCGCTGCGCCACATCGAGCATGCGGATCAGGGGCGCCGTCTCGCCGTTGTGGGAGAACGCCCTGAGCGGACCCAGGTAATCGGTGCGGAACGCGGTGGGCACGATGATGCGCTCCTGGCCGGCCGCCACCAGCTCGGCGTTCATCATGATGCGGCCAATCCGGCCATTGCCGTCGGCAAACGGATGCACTTCGCTCACCAGCATCATCATGAAGGCAGCTCTTTGAAGCGGTTCGGCCAAGGCGCCCAGAAACTCGAAGCCCTTTTCCAGCGTCCCGATCACCAGCTCCGGTGTCACAAACACCGTCATGCCGGCCTGGTTGGACTTGGTCTTGAAACTGCCCGGGTTCTTATCCGGCCGCGCTTCCATGATGATCGCGTGGCGGCGTCTCAGAAAGTCGATGAACTCGGCAAAGTTCTTGGGCGTGCGTTGCATTTCGCCCTGATCCGAGACGATGCGAAACGTGCCCAGCACATCATGTGCGTCTTGCGGCCGTTCGGCGGGAATGACGCCGTTGAAGACGATGTCTTCGGCTTCCTTGACGGAAAATTCCGTACCTTCGATGAAGTTCGAGAAGTAAGCCTCGAAAAAGGCGAGCGTGCCGTTGGCGTCTGCGTCGCGCTCCGGCGCGGGCCGTTCGGGCGAGACGGTTTCGCGCAAGGCGCGGAACAGCGTTTCGAACAGGCGCACCCGATCCGGATCGAAGGGGTGCCCGGCCGCGCGCGCCTTGCCGGCTTGACTTTCCAGCTTGGCGTCGCGCGTGCCCAGCAAAGTGCCGATGAGCGCGCTCAGTTCTTCGTACTCTTTCTGCAGGTCGAGCTGCGGCGCGATGGCGCGTGCCTCGTCGCGCAGCTTGTTGGCCGCATCCTCGCCTTGACGGCGGATGAGGGCGTCCAGGCGGGTCTCGAGCTCAGCGCGCGTGAGCGTGCGCGGAGTCCGATTGTCGCGCGCGCGCGACGCGCGCATGTTTTCGAGATAGGCGCGCGGCACCGACGACAGGCGCGCGCCGCCCACAAAGGGCTTGTCGCTGTCGAGCGGCCCCGGGCCTTTTCGCGGCCGGAACGTCACGCCGGGCAGTTTGGTGTCGCGCTTCTTGTCGGAGATAAGAAACACCGAGCCGTCTTCGGCCGGCTGGTTCTCCAGCGCGGTGCGGTCGGCGATGAGGGCGTCCGGGTAATAGCCCGCAATCAGCCGCGACCAGTTGCGGCGGACCAGCTTGGCGGGATCTTCCGTGAGGTTGCGGCTGTAGAGCCGGGAGGCGAGCCGACGCAATTGGCCACGCTCCACCGCTTCCGACACCGGCTTGGAAATCGCGGTGTCGGAGACAAAGATCTCGGGGAGGTTGGCGACGGAAAATTCGGGCATTAAGGACTCCTGCTTGGCCAGCATACCGATTTTTTGGGGTTTAAGACACCATAAAACCGAATAAATGGAAGTTAAGAGATGGGTTCTGGGAATTATCCAGCCTTGCTGCCGAATTTTCGGGGTTTAAGTGGTAAAATCACCGAAAATTTGGTACTTAAGAAACCGGGCTTCCCACCATGCGTCTCGCGACGCTGGCGCGGCCAGGCTCTCGTGAACAGAGCCGACTTCCGGGACCAGTCAGATTTCTGATTGAACCGCTAAGACGGGCTTGTCCAAAAGGGCCTCGGGGCGATTATGAACAACCTTGGAGCTTAAAATTTAAATTTTCCTTCCAATCAGGCCTTTTGATTCTTATCGGAAGGTTTCAGTGCGACGCTTCGGCGGTCCTACGACAGCATTGCAAAGTCCCGCCGTGCGCGGGTCGCCCGCGAGGTTCTTCCGACTATTGGAAGAACTTGTTTTTCCGCCGCCATCCATCAGTAGGTGATCGGGCGGAGACGGACGAATATCGGAGCTCTCCAAGATGAGAGCGAATCCGCGGTATTCTCTCCAATTTAAAATCCCATTCCATCCACATGTCCCCCCGTCGAAGTGACGAATAGGGTGGACAGTGTTCAATTCATTGGCTTTCAAATGATCTGAAGATGATGACGATCGACCGAGGAATGTTCATCGCATAGCCGAGACGCAAATTCTGAATTTCATCACACCGATCGCAAACGATGGTCGGGTCGCCGACGGCAGTTCCTCGTCCATGCTCAACGTGAAAACCATTCGATACGGTGGGGGCGCGTCGGCCGCGTTCCAGAAACCACCCGCCTGAACGCAATTGGCAGTGCGCACGGGACCCTCTATCATCTTACGATGTCGGAGCCGCCTGAGAATCAACAATTCCATCATCGAGCCCGCCGCAGGCGCAATCAGGGTTCGCTATTGGCCAGCTCCTGGTTCGCGACTTACGATCTCGCGCCGGCTGAGCGGTTTTCCGCCTGGAACGAGAGTATGAGCGTCTTTCTGGATACGGCTCTCGATCCCAGAGATTCGGCTGACAGGTTCTCAGGCGAGATTGAGGGCTATCTTCTGGAAGATATCGTGTTCACGCGGGCGCGCGCCAATCGCCAGAAATTCGACCGCGGGCAACTCAAGATCGCGCGTGACGGAATTGATCACTACATGATTGAATTGTTCTTCGAGGGTTGCGCCGAGATGAGCGTTCATGGCCGTACGATCCGCAATCGCCCGGGCCAGATCATGGGCTTCGATCTTGGCGAGGTGATGGACAGCTTCAATTCCAGCTTCGATCTGTTGTGCGTGTTCATTCCGCGCACGCGGCTTGCCCCATTGTTGATGCGGCCGGACTCATTTCACGGGTTGCTTCCTTCAATCGAAGATGGTCCCGGCTACCTGCTCGCCGATTATCTGAGATCCGTTTACAGGGTGCTGCCGACGCTGACAGCGGCAGAGGCAGATACCACTGCGCGAGCGCTGATCGAACTGATTGCCGGTGCGTTCAACAAGGCCGCCACTGGCGCCCGATGGCACGGAAGCGGCCGAAGGCAATCTCTGCTTCTGCGCGCGCAGCTTTATCTCCGTCAAAACCTCCATGCGCCGGATCTCTCCGTAGAAACAATTGCACGAAACATCGGCATTTCGCGCACTGCGCTCTATAAATTGTTCGAGCCGGTCGGGGGCGTCGCCAGTCATGTCCGGGAGCTCCGGCTGCGAAAGTGCATGGCGGAAATCGTGTCCTCGCGGAATGCGGGCAGCCAGATTTCAGCGATCGCCTATCGTTGGGGTTTCACAAATTCTGCGGTGTTCTCGCGTGTCTTTCGGCAACGCTTCGACATGTCGCCGAGCGAGGCGCGGGCCGTCTTTGGCGTTTCAATGTCCAGGAGCGGTGTCGATCCCAGAGCCGGCAATCGGCGCCACGAGGAATGGATTGCCGGTCTTATTTGAACCGCTTTGCCATTATCGCCCAACTTTGCATTTCGTTCGAAACGCTTGACGTTTTGTCCGCGGGACTTGTCGTGAGGCGGTCCCATTTGGAATTAAGGCCAAGTTGGCGCGACTGGGGGCAGGATGCGTGCGGGCAATTGGGGACGAAACGTGCGCTTGAGCGCGGGACTAAGTCTTGCAGCCAGCTTTCTGGCTCTAATGGGACATGCGGATGCGCAGACTTCGCCATCTTCGTTCGACACGGCGGAGTATTATGCATCGGGCGCGCTAGCGCAGATTCACGCCGACGAGGCGTATGCGCTTGGCTACACCGGCGCCGGTGTTACGGTCGCGCTGTTCGACACCGGCCTCGATCCCACGAATCCAGAATTCGCCGGCAAGACTCTCAGCGGTTACGACTATCTATTCGATACGACAGACCTGACGGACCTCAGCGGTCACGGCACGCATGACGCTGGCACCATCGCGGCCAATCGCGACGGCGTCGGCATGCAGGGCGTCGCCTATGGCGCCAACGTCATGTCATTCAACATCCTGTCGTCCTTCGATGTCTTGGAGACCAACACCGAATTCTTCGACGGCCTGCAGAGAGCGGTTGACGCGGGCGTGCGCATCGCCAGCAACAGCTGGGTCACGTTTGTCGGTTTCTACGGTCAGGATTACCTGAACTACATCCACGACAATCTCAAGAGTGCCGAGGATCACGGCATGATCTTCGTATTTGCTGCCGGCAACTTCAGTGATACCAAGCCATGGGATTTGGCCGACCTGCCCGAGACCATGCCCGATCTGCAGAAACAGTTCATCGCCGTCGTCGCCGTCGACGCGAACAACCAGATCGCCAGCTTCTCGAATCGCTGCGGCATCGATGCTGCCTGGTGCATCGCCGCGCCGGGCGTGGACATCTACTCGACCGTGCCGACCGGCACGGGAATCGGGCCAGGCGGCAACTATGACTATATGTCCGGCACTTCGATGGCGGCGCCGGTCGTCTCCGGTGCGGTCGCTCTGGTGCTCCAGGCGTTCCCCTACATGACGTCGGAACAGATTGTGCAGACGGTCCTCACCACCGCGACGCCGATTGGCGATCCCAGCATTTATGGCCACGGCCTTCTGAACGTCGGCGCTGCGGTGCAGGGGCCAGGCAGTTTCGATATGGACTGGGCGGTCGATACGGCGGGCTACAATTCGACCTGGTCCAACAACATTTCCGGCACCGGAGCGCTGACGAAATCAGGCAACGGCATCCTCGTGTTAAATGGCCACGATACCTATCGCGGTCCCACCATAATTGATGGCGGCACATTGCAGATCGGCGATGCGGCCCATTCGACAGCAAGCATCGCAAGCAATGTCAGGGTACGCGCGCATGGCACGCTTTCGGGCCACGGCACAATCAACGGCAATACGGTGAACAACGGCACCGTGAGCCCCGGAGGCTCGATCGGCACGCTGACGGTCAAAGGCGACTACACGCAGGGTGCAAATGGCGTTCTGGACATCGCCATCGGGCCGAACGGTGCATCCGAACTTGCCGTTACCGGCAATGCGAGCCTGGGCGGCACGCTCGACCTGCAGTATGCGAGCGGCACTTATCTGGCTTCGGTGAACACGCTGCTGAGTGCGGGAAATATCACAGGCCAATTCAGCACTGTGGTGGACAACGGCGCTCCCGGGCTAATGCACTTCTTCACCGCCACGCAGAAACAGCTCGACCTGACGCTTCAGCCCGCGAATGACGTGGTGGTAACGTCGTTGACGACTGCCGCGATTGATAATGCGCATCAGAGCGACGGCAATATCCTGTCACGCGTCGCCCACCGCGCGGACGCAGGTGCGCGTGGCGGCATTTGGGCGACGATGCAGGGGCAGTTTGCTCAATATGACAGCGATGCCGGCGGGCCGGATTTCAGCACTCGAACGGCGGGGTTCCTTGGCGGTATCGACCACCGTTACGACTCCGGACTGATGCTCGGTCTGGCAGGCGGTTTCAGCCGCCTCGATCTGGATCAGACTTTTGCGCGGGCTAACGGTAACGCCGATCTCTACAATGTTGCGCTTTACGGCGGTTACGCCGTCGATACGTTCTCGCTTGCGGCATCGGTGGGCTACACGCAGGGCCGGTTCAAAACGCACCGCACCTTTCAGGCCGTTACCGGACAGATGTCCCCGAACAGTTCCTATGACGGTCAGGTGATTTCGGGCGCCGTGGAAGCGGCGGAGCATTTGTCCGCGGGAATGCTCTCTCTCACGCCGAGTGCCGGTCTGGACTATGTCTATCTGCGTCGCGATAGCGGCAGCGAAAGCGGTGCGCCGTCATTCGATCTGACATTCGCATCAGATAGCACCGATTCGCTTCGCCCCTATGCGGGCGCCGAACTCTCGGCGAACTACCTGACCGGCGACAATGCGCAGATCACGCCGTCCATGCGGATTCGCTACAGTCATGAAGTGCTGTCGACGGATCGCCGTGTGACCGCCAGCCTTGTGCGCGGCAGCAATGCCTTGCAAAAAGTGGGGCTTTCGCCCGCACGCGATCTGGTGACCGTTGGCGGCGGGCTCAAGGTTCAGATCGACGGCACACTCGACCTGCACGTTGACGCGGAACTCACGCTTCCCACCGGAAATTACGCCAGCCAAGCGGTGTCTGCGGGATTGGACTATCGATTCTAGCGGATTGCGCAGCTTCCGCCGGATCACAACGGTTCCAAATCTACGTTAGTGAGATCAGTGAACAAGAAACTCGACCAAGAGATATCTGCGCCTTGTAGAGTCGCGTCTGCTAAATTAGTATCCGTATACAGATAATATGCACGCGCCGGCTGTTGCTGAATTTGCTAGCTCCGAATGTCGTACCGACAAATTCGAGAACAGATAGTGCATCACGAAACGGCCCCCGAACTGGCATCCGAGAGAGTCTTTGCCGCTGCGATTTGTTTCGCAGCAGCGGAAATATAGGTAATAAAGGACAAAATGTGCTGGCGGAGCCGGAGGAATCATAGACTCGAAAAAAATCGCCCGAAATCCTGGGATTTTAACCCGCCTCCTTTTCAATCCATCCATGTGTCCCCCAAAATCTGGAGGAACTAACGAATTACTACGAGACGCAACTTCGTCCTCCAAGGGGAACGCCACCGACAGATGTGGCCTGACGCATTTTTTGTGCCAGGTTTGTAGAGACTACTGCATGGCGACGGCTCCATCCAGATGGGGTGGTTGCGGCGCAAGAGTCTGCGGTGCCGGAGGGCGGTATCCAAGCGATGAGGAAAATGATGTGGATATTAGCTGCCCCCCTTAGCATCGGATATGATTATCCACGAATTCGAAGCGGCCGCGAACCGAAATATAGTGGTTGACGTTGCTCACTTCCGCGCTGCTGCCGTCATGCAGGATATTTTCGGTCGGCGCGACATAGGCCTCGCCGGGTTGCAGCCGCACGCGGATGACGGGGTAATCCGGAAACGCCTGCATGAACGCCTTACCGATCGGCGCGACATCTCGCGGCACCTGCACGCCGATATCTGACAGCATCGCATACATGCCGGCCGCCGTCTGGTTCACGAAAATAAAGTATCGGTCGGTAGGTCCCAGGTTCATCGCCACGCGATTAGTGCTGTTCGCCAGATCGTCAAACGGGCACATGTCCCAGCGGTCAAAATGAAGCCCGACGCGCGCATCCTGCCCAACGGCTTTGGTCATGGTGATCCGGCCGGGTTCGTCACGTCCCATTCTGGCGGAGTGGAGGTGCTTTATGACGATTCCTTTTTTTGCGGTGACGTCGAGCAGCAGGGCCATCAAAGGGTGTTTCAACGTCTCTTCGTCGGACGGGTTCTCAAAAATGTCCCTGCGGTTTTCAAAGAGCCGCAACATATAAGGATTGAACAACCGCACGATGCCGACGGCGCAATGCGCGGCCGGCGCGCTCCGGGACCAGAGATCGGCATTTTCGTCTGCCGTCGCCGGCCTCCAGTCGGGGACCGGCACGCGCGCGCCATCCATGTAGTAGGGCGGGTTTTCGTCGATTGCGCGCGCGGGGCAGGTCCCGCGGCTCAAATGGATGCGCTGCTCGGGCAGATCGCCGCCGGGTTGATAAAGCACGACCGGCGATCCGCCGCCCGGAAAAACGGAAATATCCGTTGCCATCGCTTCGGCTCCGCGTCAGGCGGGCGGAACGAACAATGTCGAGCCGGCGATCCTGTCGTAAGGCACGTTCGTAAGATCGCGCAGGGCTGTCCAGGTCACAAGATCGGGCTCGCCAAAGCCGGATGAAGACCGGATGAACGCGCATTTGTGATCCGGCGCATGAAATTCCGCAATGTAGTCCCGCAGCGGCGACAGATCTGGACCTTTGCTCCCCGCGTCGATAATCGCAACGTTGACGTCGAACACTGCCGGCTGCAGGAGCATCGCAGCGACCGTGCGGTGCAGCGGAATGCGCCGCCTCACAAGACCGGTCGCCTCATGGATCAGCATTCCGTGGGCGGGATCGAAGCCCAGCTCGGCAAGCATCGTGTCGATGGAAGATATCGCTGGAATGACCCGAACGTTCCATCCCCGTAACTTTCCCGCGTTCAGAAGCGAGGTCGTGACGCTGTCGAATATCACCGGATGTCCGGGCGTCAGCCAGGCGATCGGCCGCTCGACCTCAGCGATTTCGACGATGGCGTTGAACACGTCATTGTAGTTTTCGCTGCGAATCCGGCCGTCCTGATAGAGCGGCCAGAGGCTGATGCATTTGTCCTTCAGATCCTGTGGCAATCCCGTCAGCATCGATTCCTGCAGGTTGGTGCAGATCCGCTTGCAGGCCGTGAGGATTTCCACGGTTTCGATCGTCAGATGCGCGGGAAACGCGATGCCGGCGCCCGCCAAATAGATGTCCACCTCTTTTGCGGGCTTCGATGCGCCGGTGTTCACAGGATTGCTTTGCGGCAAGACGTCCTCCTTCAAATCTCCGGATGATAGTTCGCGCTCAAGCTCCTCGATCACGACGTCAGCGAAGGTCTGTATATGCAGCTTGCAGAATTGGGTTTCCGTCCCGGCAAAGGTGCCGAGTTCGGTGAGCTTGTTGCTGGGGTTGCCGCCGCCACAGACGGAAAAATACGCGCATGTCTCCCGGCAGAGCGCAACGCCGGCCAATATGTCGGCATAGGCTTTGCGAAAGTTCGGATGAGACACGACGCCCTGCCAATCATCGCGGTGCACGTTGCCCCAGTGAAATGTTCCGTAGTCGTCGTGTTCGGCGCCCAGCAATTCCGGTGAAAACGTCGTCACATTGCCTTCGAAGTCTATGTTGATGATTGCGCCGGGCATGTTGTCGGCGCGTTGCAGGTCGCTACCGGGCGGCGCCGTTAGATGTCCCCGCATGCCGTCGAATTCCCGTTGGCGGAGCTTCGGGCCGCTGCGCCGCAGTTCAGCGATGCGCTCGACGAACCGGCGAAAATCCCCATAGCCGTCTTCCGTAAGCGTCGACAAGGCGTTGATGCCTTCCTGTTCTTCCACGTTGAAGGCGACTTGTGTGGCGCCCAGTGTCTCGAAAAACGCCCAGAAGTCCTCAGGTGCTTTCAAGGCATCCTGTGTCAGAACGCCGATCACAGTGAACGGTATGCCGTGTTCGCGGAGCTTTGCGATGCCGCGCATCACGCGATCGAACGTTCCACGATTGGCGCGATCGACGCGATGGGCGTCGTTTATCGCCTTGGGACCATCGATGCTGACGCCGACATGCACCCCCCATTGCTTGAAGAGCGCGCACCATTCGTCGTTGATCAACGTCGCGTTGGTCTGGATATGATGTTCGAATTCGATCGGACCGGCTTCGGCTTTCAGAGTCCGGAATGCAGTTTCATAAAACGCCACCGGCGCGGCCAGCGGTTCGCCGGCATGCCATACGACGGACAACCGTTGGTCGCGCAGAGGTATATCGCGGACGAACCGCGCGACCGCCTGCACGGTGTGTGGGCTCATCCGGTGGTTTTCAGATCGCTGGCTCAGATAGCAATAGCGGCAGTCGATGTTGCAAAAAGTCGTGGGCTGCAGAACGAGCAGCCCGAGTGGTGCCGTTTCAATCGTGTTACCCGGCCGGGCAAGAGGACGTTCGATAGCGGAAGACATGAACGAGTCCAGCGTTGCGCATCACCCGCCATTGCCGAAATTGTTGAAATTGGTGAAGTCGTTGAAGTTCGTGAAGTTGTTGAAATTGGTGAAGTCGTTGAAGTTCGTGAACTGATTGAAGTTCTGGAACGGCAGGGCCTGGTTGAAATCGTCCTGCGCGACGCGGATGCCCGCCGCCGCAGCACCTGACTGCAAGGATTCGCGGGTCTTCGCGAACGATACCCGGATCGCCTTGATGCGTTCGGCCATGTCTAGCTGTTTGGTCTTATCTATTTCGACTATCGCCGGCTTTGGCGGCGGCGGCGGAATATCGGCCATTGGTTTCTCCTTTGCGGAAAGGCTGAATGAAATCGATGTCTGAAATATCGAAATGCGGCGCGACACGCGGACGGACAATGGCAAAAGGCTAACAGAGTTTGCGATGTTCAACGAGCGCCCACGGCATCCGCACCCGGCTCCGATCGCGGTTGCTCTGGTAACGCGTTGAGGCTGCTATGGAATCCTCGTTCGTTGATGTTTGCCAACCACCGAAGCGCTTGGGTCCCGCGATATGCGGGGTTATCGGTGGCCTCCCAATCATCGATGCAGACTGAACCGTGCGAATGCTTCAAGCTGGATGAACAGGAGTCGCCGTCGCCGTGCCGGGGAAAGGTGAGTGTTGCTTAACGCCCGCATACCATCGATGGCTTGGCTTGCGACTCTCGTCATCGGTCTCGGGCTTGTCTTGTGCTTGATTGCCAACTGGCCCGGTCATCTCTCGTACGACTCGGAAGTCCAGCTTCTAGAGGGCCGTCAGGCCGTTTATGCGAACTGGCATCCCTACGCGATGTCCTGGCTGCTCGGCATCTTTGACGCGGTTCTGCCGGGAACCGGATTGTTTGTGACATTCGATACGCTGTTGCTCTTCGGCGGGTTGCTGTCGCTGTCGAGGCTACCCGGCAAAAAAAATTGGGCGACCGTGCTCGTCGCCTTTGTTTGCATCGCATCGCCGCAATTTTTTCTCTATCCGGGCATCGTCTGGAAGGATGTGTTGTTCGCGGCCCTGGCGGTTGCGGGCCATGTCTGTCTCGTCAATGCGACGGTCTATTGGCGGTTGCCGCGCCCGCGCTTCGCGCTTCTCACCCTGTGCTTTTTCCTTTTGTCGGCCGCCGCCCTCGTTCGACAAAACGGGATCGTTCTGCTGCCGCCGGCGGTCGTCGCATTAGCGGGGATCACGGCACGGCGGTCCTCAGGGCGGGACGGCTTGTTGTATGGGTTGGCCGGAATTGCGGTTGCGGCCATCGTTGCACTGGCCGCGCAGGCGTTGCTCGGCCCCCGGGTTCACGGGCATACCGGCCCAGCGGCCCAGTTTCGACTTCTGCAGACCTACGATCTCGTGGGCGCGTTGAAATCCTCGCCCGGTTACAGACTGGATGTCATGGCAGCCAGCGATCCTTCGCTGACGAAGAATCTTCGGGCGAATGGAGTTTCGCTGTATTCGGCGGAGCGCAACGATACGCTGTCGAATTCGAAATCGCTGCTTACTGCCCTTGGCAACGCGAAGTCGGAGACGATCGCGGAGCAATGGCGCGATCTTGCCTTTCGACACACCGGTTTGTACCTGAAAACGCGCGCGGAGATATTTCGCTGGGTATTTCTCGCGCCAAATCTTAGCGCATGCGTGCCGTATATGGCCGGCGTCGATGGTCCGCCTGGACTGTTGCGGGCGCTGGGCATTCCCGAGCGCATGGATGCCCGCGACATGGCGTTGAAGGACTATGCTGCGACATTCTTGGGCACGCCGCTGTTATCGCACGCCGCGTCGGCTCTGCTTGCGGTAGGCGCGCTTGCGTTTCTGCTGTACCGCCGCCGCGATGCGGACATCGTCATCGCGGCGATGCTGACGGGTGGCCTGATCTTCACACTGACGTTTTTCTTTATTTCCATCGCCTGCGACTACCGCTACCTGTACTTTCTGGATGTCGCGGCGCTGATTTCGCTGTTCTATCTCACGCTGGATTCGCCCATTTCGAAACGAAGGGCCGAGCGATAATGCGGTGCCTGCAAGTTCTTGAGCGCGCCGGCGCGAGGATGCGGAACCCACCCGCCGGCCTCTTCATCATCCCGCTTCTGGTGTTTGGTTCGCAATGCGAGAGCCGGCCATCGTTCGCTGCAACGATAAAGCAAGCCGAGTCTCGCCCGGGAGCGGATCGGATTCCGGACGTGCCCATCGATGGCACGGTGCTTTCCCTGCTCCGAGGTCACAAGGCGGCTGTCTGGTCTGGGGCCTATTCGCCGGATGGAAAATGGATCGTCACGGCTTCGCAGGACAGAACCGCGCGGGTCTGGAACGCGGCGACGGGGGCGGAGCGCGCTGTATTGTCGGGACACAAAGACTATGTAACTTCGGCCGCCTTTTCGCCCGACGGCAGGTACGTCGTTACCAGCTCGGCCGACAATACGGCCCGCATCTGGGATGCGGCCACGGGAAAGCAACACGCGGTGCTCGCCGGACACCATGGCATCGTGGAGACGGCGGCATATTCCGCGGATGGCGCCCGCATTGTGACTGCCTCGCTGGATAAAACCGCACGCATCTGGAACGCGGCGACAGGCGCTCCGCTGGCAGTACTGTCCGGTCACCGCGATCGCGTCTGGTCGGCGATATTCTCGCCGGACGGGCGCCGGGTCGTCACCGTGTCGGACGACGATACGGCGCGTATCTGGGATGCGGCGACGGGACGGCAACTCACTGTGCTCGCGGGCCACCGGGATCATGTGATTTTCGCCGCCTATTCGCGGGACGGGAAAGTCATCGTCACGACCTCGGACGACAAGACGGCACGGCTCTGGGACGCCGACACGGGCATGGCGCTCCTAATGCTGTCCGGGCACTCGAACGTGGTCAGCTCCGCGGCCTTTTCGCCAAACAGCGCGCGCATCGCGACCGCGTCATTTGATGGCACCGTGCGCATCTGGGATGCCATCACTGGCCGCTGCCTCGAAATTCTGGTTGGGCATAACAACTTCGTGGAGTCTGTTGTCTATTCGCCTGACGGCATGCGCGTGCTGACCGCATCAGACGACAAATCGGCGCGTATTTGGGACGCCGCCACCGGCGTTCAGATCGCGGTTCTTTCGGGACACAACAGTTTCGTCAACGCAGCCTTTTATTCGCCCAATGGTAGATGCATCGTCACGGCATCAGCCGACAACACGGCGCGGATCTGGTCGGCTCGATTCTCAGTGCTTGCTATGAAAAGAGGGCTCGAGACATGCCGGTCCGTTGAGTGATGTCTACTTTGCGAAGGAGAGCCCACGGCTTGAGCACGACAGCCGGCGATCAAGTGAATCCGTGCTGGCGTGATGGTGTCGTAATGCGATGTAGCGTAGTGCCGAGTTGCGTGGTTCTCATGCGCGCTTTTCCCTGCTCGGCGGAATGAACGCGCCGATGACCGCCGCGATCGGACTGGTCACGGAGACCGCAGTGCCGACCGTATCGATATCCGCGTTGAAAACAAAAATCGGGATGATGCTCAACACGATCGGAATCACAAACCCCACGAGAGCATAGGCGACGGAGAGCCATCGCCGCGCGCTTGTGTAAATATTTTGGGCCAGCAACACGAGGCATAACGCATCGACACCGAGAAGCGTGCTGTCATGCATGGAAAATTTCCCTTCGATCGCGAAAGCGACGCTGCCACTCCAGCGTGTTCGAACGTTTCAGATCGGAACCGACACTAGATCGCTTCTGAGACCATTCAAAGCTTGGCGCGATGAAAGGCATTTCCGGAGCAAACATCGTGGCACTGCAACGCAGCATATCGCATGGTCTATTGTGGCAAGTGCGATGAAAACTCGACCAATTCACTCACTTCGGCGGGTTTCGGCACGGATAGCGCCCGACAAAGTCGACAATGGGACCGCTGTCTTGTGGTTCAAAACATCGATATAGTTGTCATCAGTCGACGGTCGTTCACGGTGGTTTGGATAAGTTGCCTTGGGGATTTGCGTGATGAGGCGATCCAATGGTTCATCGCTTCCGTTTACACATCGGTCTGTTGGCTGGCCCCGTGGTTCGACGAGATAATGCAGCGGGAAGGGCTTCGCAGTGAATATCGGATTGAGAAGCAAGGCGGTTTTGACGTGCTTATTGTTTTTGTTTTCGACAAACGCTTCGATTGCGGCGCGTTGGACCACATTCCACGACGGGCGGGGATTTTCAATTTCCTATCCATCTGACTGGGTGGCCGATCCCAATTTCGCCGATTTGAATTATCCCGACAACGACGGCAATCGTGCGAGAATAGAAGGACTCGGACTGAAACCATCCATCGATCTTCAACCCTATACGACGCTGCAAAATGGTCAGACGGAATTGGCCGTTGAAGTTTTGCCTCGCTATGCAAATGCATGCACAGCGGAAAATTTCCTCGCACAGCAACCACCGGACTACGAAAGTGGTGTCGACAAGGAGGCGCCCACCTTCGCGCACATGTCGGGCAGCGATCCCGGCGGGTGGTATTCGTACGAAGACTTTGTCTATGTATTGTCATTGAAGCCGTGTTTGGCGGTGCACTACTTCGTAGCCTATGCGACTCCAGGTGGCGAAATCGCGAAAGACGAAAGGCCGTTTGATCTCGGATCATTGCTCAGTCGCTTTAACAAAATTCGAGCCACGATAAAGATCAAGCGCCGCTGATGCCTGTTGTCCTCGTTGCGCGGCGCGGCACTCACGCGCCCGACATGCAATCGAAATGGGTTCATTGCTAGCGGACAATGCATGGGCGTTTCAGCCGCGGGGAACTAGGTGTGCATCGGCAATTGCATCAAGCCGGAAACTGAGTCCGGAAAACGGCTTTGATGTGATCTAGTTTGGTCTTCAGTCGCGCTTCGGCCTTCTGCTGCTTGAGCCGGCGTGCGAGGGATATTGCATCGTGCAGAAACTCTTTTGCGTTGGAATAGTGGCCCGTAGCCGCGGTGCTATTGGTCGCATCGCACATTTTCTCATAGGCCTGCTCGGATTGTGCATCGAGCCAGCATAGCCATTCGTCGAACTGAGCCAGCGCCAGGGCATCGACGATTGCCCCCCGGTCGAGCAGGAGCGTAGCCACCGCGAATTGCCGGTTGGTCGCCGCCCACATAACGGCTGTCCGGCCGGCGCGATCATGGGCATTTATTGGTGCGCCACGACCAAGCAGCGAATGTACAGGTTCGATCAGTCCGTCCCGGGCAGCGCTTAGGAGCGCGGCGGTGAGCTCGGTTTGACGCTTTTCCAAATCGTCGGAACTCGTCGCCATGAAATTTCTCCAACTTGCAGCTTAGGCCGCCCCGTTTTCAATCGGTGCTTGACACTCTCACATGTCCAAAAAGATCAAAGTCTCCAGAGAGAACGGCTTCGAACCGGCCGGTGCGCCAACCGCCACGCGCATCGCGCACCAACGGCGCAGGTTTTTCGCGGTAACGGCGGACAATGGAGATAGGGTCGTCCGCGAGCGCGAGGAGGGCCGAATAAGTTCGATAGGCTTCATGGCCGCGCGGCTCTTCTTGTGGACCGCGAGTGATCTTGACCCGTGCAACGCTGCGCAGCCCGGTTACCGCATCCTCCAACACATGCAACCCTGCCTCGTTTTCGAGTGTGCGGAAGGCGCCAAAGCCGTTCACATGCAGTAGTGCATCTCTGTCGTTTGAAGGCGGCGTCATGTCTTCGAACTGCATTCGACGGCGTTCTGCCCATTGGCGATACATCCGCGCCAGGCGCCCGCACCATTCCTCACTCAGTCCAGCCTCGCCACCGGCGTCTAATACCGGTTCGACGGCGATCACCACATCTGCCGGTGCTTCCGTGCGCACGTCAGTGATACCCTCTCCGATCACGTGGAGTTGGAGCGCAAGGCGCCCGACAAGCTCGCGCGATGCACGAGAGGGCTGCGTGCCGCGAGACGTCAGGCGTCGATGAAGACGGTCCGCCGTCCGCGCGGCTTCCTCGACGCTATCCATCACCGCGATGCGCGCGAACAGCGCGTGACGATCCGGCCGCGACCAGATATCAGCGGCGGAGGCCTGCTGGAGCAATCGGTCCTTGAGCGTAATCCAATCCGGCGAGGCGAGCGTGGTTTCGAGTGCCTCAAAACTCGCTTCAAGAGCCGCGCGCTCGTGCGCTCCACCGCTGGGCTGCAAGATCATGGCTGCCAGCGAGACAGGATCCTCGAGAGGCGCGTTCTGCTCCGCCCCATCCGCGTCGCCGGGTGCCTGCATCGGAGCGTCGGGATCGACGAATTCAACTTCGATGGCCTTGCCATTGCTGCGCACGAAAAGGAACTGATCTCCTTCGGGGAACCGGTGCTCAACCAAAGTCGCCGCCAGTGGCGCCAAAAGATGTTGATCAATCGCACGCTTGAGGGGGCGGGCGCCCATCTCCGGGGAAAAGCCCCGGTCGAGCAGAAATTCGATTGCGGTGGACTCCCATTCCACGGCCCAGTCGCGATTTCGAAGACCGCGGCGATCCAGGATCTGGCGCAATTCCTTGTGAAGAATCTCGCGTATCACCTCACGCGAGAGCGGCTTGAACACCACGATCTTGTCCAGCCTGTTGATGAATTCGGGGCGGAAGGTTCTTGAGATCGAACGCAGGACCTGCTCCTCGCCATAGGCGCCTTTCTTGTGCATGAAGCCGACATCCGCGCTCTGATGGCCGGTCGCGCCGAGATTGGAGGTGAGGACGATGATCGTATGGCGGAAATCGACCGCGTGGCCGTTTGCGTCCGATAATCGACCGTCGTCAAAGACCTGAAGAAACAGGTCCCATATGTTGGCGTGAGCCTTTTCAAATTCATCGAGCAACACCACCGAGAAGGGCTGCTTGCGGATGCGCGCCGTCAGAGAGTCCGTTGCGGAATAACCACGCTCGCCAACGATCTTAACAGTCGAATCCGGGGTCTGGAATTCGCTCATGTCCAGGCGGGTCATGCGTTCGGGCGAGCTAAATAGGTATTCGGCCAGAGTTTTGGCAAGTTCGGTCTTGCCGGTTCCGGTCGGCCCGGCAAACAAAAAGACGCCTACCGGACGGTGGGGATCGACGAGCCCCCCCTTTAGCATGGCGATACGATCCACCACCGCCGAGATCGCCTCGTCCTGGCCGATCAAACGGGAGCTGAAGAAGTGGCGCACGCTCGCCAGATCGATCTTCTCCTTGTCGTCAATTATCGCTTGGGGCATGCCGCTGATCTGCGACACGGCCATGAGCACATGGTCCGCCGTTACGAGGTATTCTTCGGCTGCATTTTGTACCGAGCGTTTCAGCAGATCGACACCGATCCCGGCCAAATGCGTGCCGCCGAGATATTGCTGCGACAGCTGCAGGCACGCGGTGATGGCGTCTTCGCCGATCATTTTGTCACGGATGAACTCGATTTGCCGGGCCGCACGCTCGAGAAAGTCGCTGAACTCTTCGGCGCTGAAGGGATCGAGCCGGTAGACTTCCATCTGGGTACGTAACGATGGACGCGATTGGAACAGCCGGCTGACAGCTTCGGGGCTGTCTTCAGCAAAGATGACGAGACGGCCTGCAATCACCGCCGGAAGGATCTGGTCGAAGACGCTTGCCGATTGTCCGCGATGCGTACCGCTTTCCGCGAGCTGAAGAATATTTCCAGCATACCAGGCCACACGCTTGCCCGCATCGAGCTCGGCCACAAGATTGCGGATACGCCCCTCCAATTCGCCGAAATAGATCTGGCCCGCCATCACATCGGCGGCGCTCGCTTCAAACACGCGCCAGCCATCGACCATTAGCCGTTCACCGAGAATCTTGAGAAACGACGTCTTACCGGTGCGGGGACCGCCCGTAACCAGAACTGAACGCGGCGGAAAGGCAAGAACTGCTTGTTCCGCACGATCCACTAGTTCTCTCCAGGGTTTCGGTGTGACGAGTGCCTCTTCCGAAGTCTGGGCCCAGAAGCGGCCGAATGAATTAAGAAAACTGGAGTCGACGCGAGATCCCCGCCATTGTGTAAGCTGATCGCGCAACGTGCGCGCGTACGGGTGGTCTATGTAGGACAGAAAGGCGTCGATGATCGCCGGCTTGGAAGCGGCACTCCAATCGAGATACGTGCCGAATTCCGCTGCATCGCCGAGCTTCTCGCGCGCCGAAAAATAGTCGCGAAAGCTGTCCGCGAGCGTCACGCGCGAACCCCACCAAGCCTCGGCCAACGCCACCGGTCCTCCGACCGGTGGCCGCGCATCGAAACTCGTGAAGAATCGAAGTGCGTAATGTATGACGTCGGGCTCGAGATTTCGAAAATGCATCATGATCGCGTTGAACAACGACTGCCGTTCCGATCTTGTCGTCAGGGCCTCGAATGCGGCGGAGGCGAGATAGACGTTTCCCGTCATCGCATATTGCCGTACTGTATCGATGCTCACGTTATCTTGCTTGAGGAGCGTCACGGCTTCGCGGAATTCAGGACAATCGAGCAATTCTCTCGGGTGCACAGTCTTGCGCGCAAAGGTCTCTATCGACCCGGTCAAACGCTGCAGCGGACCGCCCACGCTCTCCAATTCGCTGGGAGCCTTTTCGACAGCGGCCTTCTGTTTGCGCCGTTCGCGCCACACGATGAAGCCGATTACGATGGCAGCCGCAAGCGCGTACGAGACAAAGCTTTCCAGCATCCCCGACCCCATCGGCTTTCCGGAGCCAAGCTAGATCAATACATCATGATCTGGAACGGTAAGATGCAAACATTTCAATCCAGACGTCCTCGGCTGGCGCCGACGCCTCTACCGACAAAGTTGGCAACACGCCTTGACCATTTATTTGCCGCCGCGAGTGTAGTGGTTTCGTTGGCATAATTGCTGGTATTCACGAGCGTCGACCTCGCAAAAATGTTATCTGACCACCCAAATGACTACTCATGTGGTCCCTACCGAAAGATGCACTTAGAGGGGATTGGTCCCATCGAAGTGCGCAAGGCCAGTGGGAGCAGGCAAAGATCGAGCACAGAGTCGCTACATTTCAGATATATGGTCTCAGCGCGCGACGGGTGACCAGAGAAAAGCTAGTGCGGCAACAGGGATAATCCCCAGCCCGAGCGAATTCGATTTCATGAGTACAGCCCTCGCAGGAAAAAATTAAAACGGAGACTGTGCTCTAACGCAGGGCACAGGGTCCATTTCCTTTTTTTCTCCGTCATACACCATCCACCCACTCGTTATCTGGCCTGTTTGTCGATCATAGATGTTGGGCACATGCCAGCCAGCGAAGTCCGCGGGCATGGTCCAAGTTACAGCACCGTCCGTTATTTCTGCGGGATGTGTGCCTACAGGATCTTTCACAGTTTTTGCATCAGTATCGATCGTCAAATAAGTAGTCACAAATCCTGGGCCGTATGAGCATGCGAGGGTGACTTTTTCGGCAAGTGCCGGGACGGTCAGGGCGATCGACAGAAGCGAGCTACCGAAAAAAAGACTGATATAGCGGTTCATTTTTTCTCCTTCGCACATCGCAAAATTTCTCAGAACTGCGCTTTAGCCGGCGAGCAGGTCCACTCCATCCATGCGTCGTGCGAACTTTCATCTTCGGAACAAGAGCTCGAACGGTAGTCCCAATGCACTTCCCCGGTTAAGCGCGAGATCATCCAACACGTCCCAGCTGCGTGCGGGCTTCCTTGTGGCTCAACAACTGTAATCAGGTCCGCTGTGAAAGTGGCTGGAAAAGGACCGATCGTAAACGGAGTTATTGGGCCGCTGCTGCCGGTAGCTATATCGTGTTCGGCCGGCATATGAATCGTGGCAGTCATTTTTTGGTCGTCTAATTCAATGGTCGGCGGGCTGTCGGCAGAAATATGCTCTGACATTGACGGAGCCGTCCGACAAAGCAGACGCACCTGTGCCGCCTGCGCTGCCCCCAATGTTCCTGCGATTGCGAGCCCGAAAGCGAAGAACAGTGCTGCGACTCTCATTGCAATACCCCTTCTTGTTGCGACGCGTTTCGTCCGTTGTTTCGGAAAGCGGTATTATGCCGACAGATCTCCGCTCTCAAAACTTTGTCTGTGGTGCAGGAACTTGCGTACAGACCTCCATTTGGGTTACGCGACGAAAGCCTTCGGATTCAGCCACGGTAGTAACTGTGAGGGTTCCGGCGCCTCCCGAAACGTCAAGATGTTTGGTCATGACAATTCCCCCATTGACGTTCAGAATTGCGTTTTGCCGACATGGCAAGGAAAATTCATGACGACTCTTGGATTGCCTGGATTGGAAGTGGCCGTCAGGTTGCCCGTTACGCGATCTATCGCATAAGCGAAATCGCCAATGGTGTATTTTATTTCTCGGGCGTCGAATGTCGCGGCGTATTTGCTCGAGCCTGCGGGCGAGTACTGAGTTGCAGAAAAAGTTTGCGTCACTGTCCCCTGTGCCTGATCTAGCTCAAGGGTGAACGGCGGATTGTCCGGGTGATAGGGGTTATCGCAGATAAGCGTGACCGTATCGGCCAGCACCGCCTGACAGGACATTGCCAGGATTGCGATTCCCAAAAAGCAATGTGCGATTCCGGAAGCCGCGAGATGTCTGGCCATGACAATTCCCCCATTGATGTTCAGAATTGCGTTTTGCCGACATGGCAGGTCCAAGTAGAGCCATTCTGCGTGAACATTCCGGTCAGGCGATCGATCGTTATCTTTTCGCCGGCATCTCCAGTGTCCATGGTTGGGGGGCCTACGAAGGTAATTGTCTTGGAATCAAATTTGGCAGCGTACTTGCCCATCAGTCCGCCCGGAAAGTGTTCGCCTGTAGGGTAGTGAAACGCAGGACCGTACAGAGTGACGGCACCATCGGCCTCATTCAGCTCGACGGTGCCGGGTCCGTCGGCGTTGCTCGACGTTGTGTCGCATATAAGTGTCGTCGGATCGGCTAGCGCTGCAGGACTGGCCGATACCAGGACAACCAGTCCCAAAAAGCATGGTGCGATTCCAGAAGCCGCCAGACGTTTGACCATGACAATTCCCCGTTCACCGAAATCCAAGATGTTTATTATCAATACGCGCCAAATCCCTCTTTGACGATCGTTAGGTACCTGACGCACCCTCTGCTATCGAGTCCCACATGGAGGCCGTTGGAGGTCGTGTATTCACAAAGGTCAGGGGGACCGCAGGAACCCGCCTCTTGTGGTCCGAGCTTTGCGACCATTAGCGCCAGGCTTGATGATCCGAACTTGATTCCTTCGGCAGTGGCGTAAGACGGATCATGGGTTTCAACCGCAACTACTATATGGGAATCCCTGTCCACACCCACGTCGAGCGAAGAATACACATAGTGAATTCTTGCACCGTCTGAAGTGACATCCGTCCGGGCGGGATCACCAAGCATTTTATAGAGATCGACATCTGTCATACCTAGGGTAACGGGTCCCACACGCACTCCGGGCACAATCAAATTATCGGTTTGTGATTGCGCCGCTCCCGGAGCAACATTCGCCATTGCGCAAAAAACGATCATCACGATTCTTGTAAGGAGTGGCCTGATATGTCCCTTCGCCCCGCCGCTCATACGACGAGCTAACTCAGCGATGGCGTGAGTTCCGGAAACCGCGAGACGGTTGGCCATAACAAATCCCCCAATGATGTTCAAAACTGCTTCTGGACCGCGTGGCAGGTAAAATTTCCGGCGCTAGTTGTATTGGAGAGAAAGCCAGTCAGGCGATTGAGGACATACGGGTCCCCATAAACTGGGTAGGGAAGGGAGAAAGAAATTGTATTGGCACCGAATACCGCCGGCACAGGTCCAACGGAGACGGCCCTTTCCGTCTGATAATTGGGTACAGTGTAGTGATTTTGACCGAAGTGAACGACAACCGAGCTTTGCGCCTCGTTCAATTCGATCGTCGTGGGTTCATCTTCGGCTGTACCGACTCGGTTGGACAGGTTGCACACAAGGGTGGTCGTATCGGCCATGCCAGCCGTCGGAAACGCGATCATTCCCAGAAACGCAAGTGAAGTGGCCCACTTCATGTCGAGTCCCCGTAATCAAAGTGCTTGACGCAAATGCTAGACGCAGGCGGTCCCGTTGGCAGCACAGATTTTCTTGGCCTCGGTATCCTTGTTGGCGTCCCATTTGTCTCCATCCGTCCACACCGTCCCATTCCAATGCATTGAGCCGGCCAGCGAACCGTTGTTGCACCAGACCTTGCATTCATTGCCATTGCCGTTGCAGCCGTCGCCACTCAGCGTATAGGCGTTGGCGGAGGTAGGCAGCGCGAGCAGGATCAGCGCACCGATCAGTGCGGCGGCTGGCATCAGTGCCAGCCCCTTAAATTTCCGACGCATGATCAAGCTCCTCTCAAAATGCCCGTGCCGCCGCGAGTTTGGTCATAATGAGCTCTCCGACGTTCCCCAAATGGGCAGTCGTTCAAAACCGCTGTTCGCCTTTTTCGCAATGACCCTTGTCGGTCAGGACCCAAGACGCAGGCGGTTGCCCACATTGGCTGCCGTCGCATTGCCGAAATTCATAGTCGCCGGTCGTGCGATCTATGCGGGTAAAGGTGGCGCTATTCGGAAAGACTGGATTTTGATAGTGTCCCGCAATAGCCTGACTGTCGATGGCGACAGGAAAGGGCGCCGGATAGTTGTCTGTGTGCTCGGTTTGCGCGGTGGTATCGACATAAATCTTGTAACTGTCGTCATAGCCGGTGCTGCCGTCTTGCTGGGCTCGCAGGACATTGGAGCGACAAACCAAAATAAGTTGATCCGCCGACGCGGACGCAGCACTTCCAAATAAGAGTGCGACCCCCAAAAGACATTGTGCGATTCTGGAAGTCGCAAGATGTTTGGCCATGACGATCCCCCCTCAGAATTTGGCAGTGCCGAGCTGGCAATTGTAGCTCCAAACACCTTTGTCGGTCGCTGGCGCCTTGTCGTACGGCGCGTCAACGCTGTTATAGTCCAAGAGTACGCCCGTCAGCCGGTCCAGGGTAAAGTGCTTATAAAATCCGGGCTCCTGGTCACGAAGATCGAAGACAATAGACTTGGGGTCGAAAGCTGCTGCCACGGGACCGACGGAACGCGCAGGCGTATCTTTCAGTAGAGAGTCGTAGTAGATGCTTGTGGCAGGATAGTTGACGGTAACCGTGCTGTTCGCCTCATCCAAATCCATTGTGATGTGCGGGACCTGATCCGGCCGCAGGCCGTTGTCACAAATGAGCGTTTTTTCAATCGCGAGGGCGGGCTGGCACAATGCGATAACTGTACTGCACGTCAGCATAAAAATCGTTGAACGATTCATATGACCTCCTGAGCATCGCTGCAGCGCAAATTATCTGCAAACGCCCAAACAGCGCCGACAAGTGAAAGCTAGCCGCTTAGTTACTCGCCGCAGGCGTAGAGGGCCGCCTGGCCCTCGATGCCGAAATGGCCGCCCACTTTGCCGTGCTTGCCCGCGCTTGTGGCGGTCCAGTAGCCGTCTTCCAACTGCTTCACGGTCGCGTTGGACGCGTCACCACAACGGATATTGCCATGGCCATCGGTGCTCCAGGCCAATGCCGCGCCACCTGAAGCAAGGCCTGCCAACAGGATGGCTGGGATAATCGCTTTTCCAAATCGCATGTTTATATCCTTCCCTTTTTACTGGCTCCCCTTGTGGGAGCCCAAGGACTAGACGGGCACGGTCCAAATTTTGCGCGAAAAGTTTGTGTCCGAGACATGACGGAAATCGTCCGGACAGCAGTCGTGAAATTCGGCCGCTCCGGACGAACGCGTAAGCCGCGTAGCTGTACGCTAGCCTCAAAAACCGTTCGCGGGTAGGACCCACGCGGCCTGGCGGAAGCGATGCGGCATTGAAAGGATTATCGGGGCCGTTCAAAGCCTTACTTTAGGCCCAACGGCGACCGGTTTGGGTTATGATCCGGCAGGTATTGGGCGGCGGCGCGGTTGGAGCACAGCAGCGAAGATCGGAGTTTGTTGCGCGCGGCGCTCGCTGGCGAGCCCGATGCGCAAGCGCGCGTCATCCGACGTGCGGCGGACACAGTCTGGGCTTGCTGTCGCCGCCTGACAGGCGATGACACCAGCGCCCGCGCCCGGTTTGAAATAGTCCTAGGCGCGATCCAGGCCGAGAATTTCGCCTGTCTCTGGGCGTTCGACGGCCGCACGCGTCTGGACACCTTTCTCGCACTTGTGGTGCGTGACCTCTTGGGCCGCGACGTGCTGCGCGGTGTGGCTAGGGATACCGCCAAGGGCTGGCCGGCATTCGAGGCCCTGTTTGGCGACGATCTGCGCCGGCTGGTGCAACGCCGCCTGCCGGGGCCGGCTTGGACCGAAACCCGGCAAGACGCCTATCAGGAGATTTGCGCGGGATTACTGGCCGCCAATTGTCGCCGATTGAACGCCTACCAGGGGCATGGCAGTCCCGCCGGGTTTGTTCTGCATTTATCGGATCGGCTGCTGGTCGATTTCATCCGCAGCTTCCGCGCCCGCCGCCGTCTGCCGGCCGTCGTCGCGCGCCTAGAGCCCCAGGATCAGAAGTTGTTTCGGCTAGTCTGGTGGCGAGGCATGACAGCGGACGCTGCCGGCATGGTCCTCGAACAACAAGGGGAGGCCGTGAGCCGTGCCGAACTGTCGGCGGCGTTGGCCCGGCTGCATCGTGCGGTTCCCGCCAATTACCAGCCCGAAACGCGGCAAATGGCGCTGGACGCCGCGCCGGAGATCCCGTCCGCCGCCCATTCCCCGGAAGCGGCAATGCTCGCAAATGAGGAAAGCCTGGCTCTCACCAAGGCAGCGGAAGCCATCCGCGAACTGGCGCCCGGGCTGGCGGTGGCTGAACGGCTGTATCTGCGCTTGTTGTTGACGGGAACGGACGACTTATCGCCCCGCGAAATCGCGCGGCTGATGCAGCAGCCGGTCGAGGAGGTTTACCGATTGCGCCAGCGGGTGCTCCAGAAGCTCAAGGACCACTTGGCCGATCACCCGGCGATTAAAAGCTGGCTCGAGTCCGTCTAATGGGAAAGGAGCCTGATACGTGACCGAAAACCCCATTTCCCGCGATCCCGCCATAGCAGCCCTGCTGTCCGACGGCTTGGAAGGGGGCAAAGCCAGGGACGGCATTTCGCCGGCGCAGCTGGCCGTCTATCTGGACGGCGGCCTGGACAGATTCAGGCACGAGCAAATTGCAGACCGGCTTGCCGCATCGCACGGCGATTTTCTCAATGCCGTGGCGGCTATGGACTATCTTGCAACCCTGCCTGCGGAAATCGCGCCGTACGATCTCGTGGAAGCCATTATCGCGAGGCTGCCAAGTGCGACCCCGCGCGGGCAATCATTCCCGCCGGTCGAAACCTTCGCGCTGTTGGCCGCCGCAAGCGAGACCGGCAGCAAAGCCGTCTTGTGTCGCAGCCAGAGCGGCATTTGGACCCTGGAGGTCTTTGTTGCGCCCGATGATGCCGACAAAGGTTATGTGCTGTTGTCGGTGCATCCGGACCACCGCGCCACCTATGAAGGCCGGTGCGCGCGGGTGTTCGTGACGCTGGGCAACGAAGAGCGCGTGTTGGCGGAAGAGCCGGTACGGGATTGCGAGGTCTATGCGGACATTTCGCTGGCGGGCCTCGATCTGCACAACCGCGATGCGCTCAGTGTGACCTTTGGGCCGGTTCTGCCATGAGCGTGACCGCCATCTGGATGCTGCTGACCGCACCGGGAACCGGTGGCGTCGCGGCACCGCTGACGGCAGAAATTGGTAAAGGCACGCCGGGTATCGGTCTTCGCCGGGTCGAACTCAGCGATGCCAGCGACGATCTGATAAACTCCGCCCGAATAGGCGCTGATCGAGCCGCCGAGATTCTGTATCGCGAACATTATCTGCGCCGCCATCTGGTGGTGCGTTACGCTGCGGACGCGGAATTGTTCAATATACATGGGCGCAGCGCCGACCTCACCTTCGCACTGGCCCTGGCCGCAGCGATAAAAGCGACGCACGAGTTTGGGGACGATTCTCCGCCTGTCCTGGTGGCCACGGGAATACTGGACGAGGCCGGTAATGTGCAACGCATCGATGGTATCGCCGCCAAACTGGCGCTGGCGCTCACCCATTTGCCGCCGCGAAGCGTGTTCGTGTTTCCCCAAGACAACCAGACCGATCTTCCCGCCGATGCGCAAGCGCGCGCCACCTCGGCGCACATCACTCTCGCGCCAGTCGCCCAACTGGAAGAGGCGTTCCGGCTGCTGGGCCTGCCGGTCATTCGCCGCAACGAGGAGGAATTCCGCCTGTGGCAGGATTTGTCGCGGGAGGCGGAGCAATGGTCGCGCGGCGAGCGGGCGCTTATTCCCGCCGGCCCGCAGCTTGAGGCGGCGCGGCTTCTTTATGCGCGGCACGTGGCCGACTGGAATTCAGGCGACAGCCGTATTGTGCCTTACATCGAAGCGTCCCTGCGCAGGCGCGACCGGCGCCGCGTCCTGGCCGGATTGGCGCTCGGTGTGCCGGGCCTCGTTGCTGCGGGTTTTGCGGGCCGGGCACTTTACGACTATATCGACGGGCTGCATCGCACACGCATTGCCTTTGACGGGATTTCTGTTCCGGGCCCGGATTACACGATAGCGGCAGACCCTTATTTGCGGCGCCACGGCGTTATCGTCACGGCGCGGGAGCCGGAGCGCTCGGCCGTGATCATCGCCAGCAACATCGCCCTTTACCGGGGCCAGGCGGTGGATTCCGTTACCGCGCAGAACTTCCTTACACAAACGATCGAGCCGGCCAGCGCGCCGCTGGCGTACACGCTGGCTTTTGCGCCGCCGACAAAATCAGTGCGTTTGCTGCGCGCGTCCTTGTGGGCAGCCACCAAAAGCGGGGTGACGCATCCGGCCTGGCGCGCGACGGCGCTGGATGCGGCAGGAAAGCCGCTGGCCGAGAATGGCGAAGCCATGTTCGGTAGCTACTCGCTCGTACCAGAGAAATGGTTCGACCTGACGCCAGCAAACGGCGCGATGATCGCCGCGCTGCGTATTGCCTCCGACTTTCGCAGCGAAAATGGCCGGCCCTTCGCCGGGTTTGAGGCGGCATTGATTCAGGAAATTCAATTGATCCATTCCTAGGAATGACCGCCACGGACCATGTCGGGATGAACCGGAGAAAATATCATGCAAACAATCGCTAAACGGATTTTCGCGATGCTGAGTTCAATGGGTGGCTGGTTACAGTGATCCGGCAAGTAGCGATAATTGAGAATTGTGACCGCGCTCGCCGCAGACGGCTCCAACGGCCGACCGTCTCCGGCTGGTAAAAAAATACGTCAGGCCAGTTTCTGCCTCCGCGAAGGCATCGAGCACGAATGGTCATCCTATGCCTGAGTCCAAGTTTGGTTTTGCGTCGCGTTGTGCCCGTGAAGCGAGCGGCGCGATTTCGGCGTGCATGAATTCGCCGCGTGCCATCCATTCGTCGTAGCGCGTGCTGCGGAATTTTGGTGGCGTGCGACGGAGGATACGCTCAATGCGGCGTCACAAGATAATGCTTTGCAATGGCGACGAACGTGCTGCTTGCCTTGCCTCGTCCTCATCCCGGCCGAGCAGCCGTTCGCCCAGATCGCACCAGGCTTCGTGGAGAGCGACGTTGTGGCCGCCCAGATTCAACGGCTCGACGGCCGAGGGTGAAAGCGTCTCCGCCCGGTTGGCGCGCCCAAATCGCCAGAGGTCGAACCAAGCAGCGAAGGCCACTAGGTGCAACCACTCGTGAAGCAGCGTGCGCTCGAGAAGCGGACGGAAGCGCCGGTCGGGCCTGTAGAGGACGATCAGGCTGAAGTTCGTGGCGATACCGAGGAGAAAGAAGTCTTCACCCCTTTCCCTGCGCACCCAGGAATCGAAGTACGAGCGTTCGTCGCTCAAATGCAGGCGTCGAACGCGCCGCAAATCGGGCAAGTCGCGCAACAACGCCAACGCTTCCTCGGCATCGATGCGCTCATAATCGGCGGGTTCGGCCGGGATTTCAATCTCGGTCGCGCAGCCGATCACGCGATAGATGCGCATCAGCACCGGCCGCGGCCGGGGACCCTCGCGCAGATATTCGTCGAGGGTCGCGAAGCGCGCGGCATCGACGCCCACGAATAGTGTCATCGCACGGGCGTACACCTTCGAAAATCCGGCGGGCGGCAAGGTTCGCGGTTCGAGTGTGCTCACCGGTCCGATTTTGCCGCCGACCTGCGGCCGGTTGCGGTGAATGATGCCGTATATGAGAAGTGTCAGGCAGAGAAGGATGATGGCGCAGTCGAAAACGACGGTGATCATAGGGTCGTCATAACACGGAATTCAGACATCGGGGAACGCCGGCTCTTTCGCAATGCATCACCCCCTGGTAGTCCGATTCCGGATCGTCGGCGGGTTGTCCGATCGCATCGAGATATTCGTATTCGCCCGTCGTATCCCACACGAGTTCGCCCGTCTTCCGATCAAGCTCCATGTTGCCGCGCATGAAGCTCCATTCGACGCGCTCGTCGGTGATCGTGACTTGGCTCGGGTCGTAGGGGTTGTAGGAATAGCCTGCGACATCGACCATCTTCGCGTCGAAGTCGACGCTGAAGTCGAGATCCGACATCGGCCCGCCCGACACACGCTTGCAGAAAAAGTTCTCGACGTTGGCGGCCAGCGCCGAAGGCGCGAGGCACAGCCCCAGAGCCACCGCAACGCAACACGGGGCAACAAGCTTCATTAGAATCCCTCCCCCGAGCGGCTGAGCATACACACCGCCGCGAATCCGGAAAAGTTTTGGGAGTCGGAATTAGCTGTCCACCCTTCGATTTTCTTGGCACTGATGGGCTTGGGCTTTTGCGGCGAAGGCGGGGCGGCGAAATTCATTGCGGACGGCGACAACACCTATGGTGGGCGTGTGGTGACGAATCCCTCAGGCGGTCTTCTGTCCAAAGGGCATCCGCTCGGTGCCACGGGACTGGCGCAGTGTTTTGAGCTGACGCATCAGCTTCGCGGCACGGCCGGGCCACGACAGGTCGATGGCGTCAGACATCTTTCGCACGAAACGTGGCCCTACCCGATCAGTGCATTTCCACCCACGATCAAGGCCTTGTTCCGACTTTCGGAGGGGTTATGATTGGAAGCGGTTTCACATGGGACAATGAGCGCAACCAAAGGGTTTGGCTCGATTTTCTTCGGATTCAGTCGCCGACACGGTTCCACAACGATGACGGAATGCCATGCTCTTTTAGAAAGGGCCCGATCTGGCTTGCATTACCGCCGAAGAACCTATGCCGCAGAGCATGCAACAGGCGTCTGCTGCGGCCCCATGGCGTGCCAAATGCACCTCTGACATTTAGCGCCGCCGCGAGATTCGGGACATCGAGCACCGCAACCGTCATGGTCCATTCGTATTCCCTGTAACCCATCAACGAGCCAACGCCGTCTCCAAGATCGTGGCCGGCGAAAATCACTTCGCCCTTCGTGCCGATGCGGACCGAGAGAAAGCGCCAGTCGCCGTTAGTGCGTTCGTCACGCAGAACCACACTCTTCGGTCCGAAGATGGTATTCGCGACGAACCCCATGGGATGCTACTCCTAACAACTCCCTATGCGAAACCAGGCCACGCGCCATTCTCGGCGATGGACCTTCATCGTGTCCCCGCCGCATTGCACGGCAATCCGTTCTTCATAATGGCGTAAACGCTACTCCCCCGAGTCCATTTTATTTACATCGGACATCAGTTTCCAAAGCGCTATTCCGAAATCCAAGTCGTACTCCAACCCGCATTCACTGCAGCGATAAGTGCGGATGTCATCGCCTAGCATCGTGAATTTCTCCACGAATTTCATTTCTCTGCTGCATTTGGGGCAGGCTGTCGGAGATGCCGGCGGCTGCGGCTCGCTGCGGCGTCGGAGTTTGAGCCAAGAGGGCCATTTCATCGGTGATACTCTCGTTCGAAGATTTGATCGAGTTCATGAACAATTGACGCGACGGGCCCCGGAGCCACACGATAACTCTCCTCCGGCCTTCAGTTGAATTTTTTTGATCAGAATTCGACAGCAACTCCTCGGTTGTTCCATCGACCTGCTAGTGAACAGAATATACCACATTCTGTACATAGGGGTCGTTCTAAGTGTTCACAGGTGGAGCGTTTCGGTTCGTTTATCTTCGCCATTCTCACGCTTTTCGAAAGTACAAAACTGTGAAAATGTACTATTGGAAATTCAATGCCTGGTGTCGTTTTGTGCGCTGCCGTATTACGGGGCTATCACAAGGCACCGTCGAAAACATTTTTGTTAGGCGGTGCGGGAGGAAGCTCAGACC
>JANWJQ010000014.1 GCA_025451875.1 Rhizomicrobium sp. | reverse complement strand
CGGCATGCGCTCGCTCAACGAAGGCCAGAAGGTCTCGTTCGACACGCAGCCGGACGCGCGTGGCTCCAAGGCCGTCAATCTGAAAGCCGTCTAATCGCTTTCGATTGAAGTGTTACGGCGGGCGGCGGAGTGAGAACTTCGCCGCCCGTTTGTTTTATCAAACGGAGAGGCTCGCATGTCCGACATCGACCAAAAAGACGACGATGCGTCCTCGCCCGATCGCCACGCATTGCGCCGCAAGCAGCTTCAGTATTCCAACGAAAAGGAAAATCGCCGCGCGGTGATTTTCGAAGAGATGGAAACCGAACGCAGCGTCGCCGATGCGAAAACCGCCAAGCTGCGCGCCATGCGTCTCGCTCGCGAAGCCGAAGAAGCCAAGGCCGCCGGCGAAACCGAGCCGGCGCCGAAGAAGAAACGCCCGATCGTCATCAACACACATTAGGCATCGACGCGAAACAGGCCTGCTCCGGTTTGAAGCAGGTCCGTCGCGACGAAGACTTTGGCGGCGCCTAGTGCAGGCCGCCGACCAGCCACAAGATCAGAATAACGATCAGCACGAGGCCAAGGACGCCGCCAAGGCCGCGCCCGCCATAATTGCGGTGCGCGTAGTAACCACCGCCGCCGCCAAACAAAACCAGCAAAATGATAACGATCAATAGCAAGCTCATCGCCGCGTCCCTCAAGGTGTTCCGGGGATAACGCGCGAGTGCCGGATTCGGCGCAACGTCCGGTTACAACAGATCGCGCACCAGCTCCGGCGGCCGGCAAAGCCTCGCGCCTTTGGGCGTTACCACAATGGGACGGCTAAGCAGGATGGGATGCGCGGCGACGGCATCCAGCAACGCATCGTCACCGGCGCTTTCAAGGCCGAGCTCGTCATAGATGGTCTCTTTCGTACGGATGACAGCGCGCAATGGCAGGCGCAGTTTCTTCACGATCGTTGCCAATTCGTTGCGTGTAAGAGGCGTCTTCAGATATTCGATAACGACCGGCGCGACGCCTTGGCACGTATGATCTCCAGTGTGCCACGCGAATTGCTGCAACCCGGATTGTGGCGAATCGTGACGGTCACTTATCCCAACACGCTGAACGCTTCGGCGATAAAAAATATCTGCCAAATGAGATTGGCGGCTATGAACGTAATATGGAATTTGCGATTGGCGGAAAAGATCGCGACAAGCGACAGCAGCACATAAGCGGGCGCCTGTATCCAGTAACTCCAGTTATATTGCGCGGCGTGATGCGCCCCCTTTATCAGCGTGTCGATCACATCGAATATATTTACGCTGGCAAACACACCGAAGAACCATGCGCGGCGGCGCATGAAATAATCGCCATAGCCCGCATATTCCGAGACGTTGTCCGGGTAAAGTAGCGCAGCAAGCAGAAAGAGCTGCAGCGCGAAGACGAGCAGGAAAGCGTAGAGCGCGAATGTCCAGGTAGCGATCGTGCCCAGCCAGAATTCCCACCACCAGAAATGCACCAGCAGGATCAGCACCGAGAGCGACCACATCAGATGGATGGCGTCGGGCTTCATCTCTTCCGGATGCTGCACGAAGCGCGCGAGCCCGCTGAGCAGCCGCGCCAAGCTCAAGCTGATCACGAAGCCCAGGATCAGGCGGATGTGGGTAAAAGCGTCCGGCAGATGGGCGGCAGTCTGTTCCATGGTGCAAACCTAGCCGATTCCGCGGTTCAGTTTGTTCTCCATAGGTTCCCGATAAACATTGTTTCTAAGGGGTTCCGGACCTATATTTGGCTCTACGTGGTTCTTACGTCCCTGACAGACGAAGCGCTCCTGCTGATACGACCCGCTTCGCTGCGTGCCGAACCAAACGGACCCCTTCCAAGCCCGAGACTCCGTACTCCACGTTCGCGAGCGCGATATCCGCGTGCGCGGCACTCAATGACTCAAGGACACGAAATGACGATCGGAACCGTGAAGTTCTTCAACACCGCAAAGGGCTTTGGCTTCATCTCGCCGGAAGGCGGCGGCAAGGATGTGTTCGTCCATGCAACCGCTGTGGAGGCGTCGGGCCTGCGCACGCTGAACGAAGGCCAGAAGGTTTCGTTCGACGTGGTGCCGGATGCACGCGGTGCCAAAGCGGCCAATTTGAAGGCCGTCTAAGAACAAGGCAGCGGATGGCGAGCCCTTGGCCGCCATCCGCCTTTCGCCCGTGAAAGGAGTTCCCATGGCCGACACAAGATCCACGCAGGAGCGTGACGCCGCGCGGACCCGCGCGCAGAACCATTTTGCGAAAGCCGAGCAGCGCGATGTCCTCGTGCGCGAAGAACTCGCCCGCGAACGCGCCTCCACCGACGCCAAGACCGCCAAGCTGCGCGCGCTGCGGATGGCCAAGGAAGAAGAAGAACGCGTCGCCGCCGAGAAAGAACCCCAGCCGGTGGCCAAGCCCAAGGCCGTGAAGATTCGGCGCATCAAAACCGGCTGAAAGCCGGTTTTTCCGGGCCTTTCAGAGCCCAATTTCCAGCCAGATTGCGATTTATCCCCAAGCCGCGTATAGGGAAAAAACGCAGACGGCGTCCCGTCACGGAAGAAGCGCACTCGTTGTTTGAATCCTGCACGCCTGATGTGCGCGCCCGGACGAGACGATCGACTACCCCTTCCCCCGATGAGACCGTCGCGAGCGTTCGCGGCCGGCATGTGTCGTCCGCGAAATCACTCAAGTGACTGGGAAGACGTGAAATGACGACTGGAACTGTGAAGTTCTTCAATACGACCAAAGGCTTTGGCTTCATCTCGCCGGAAGGCGGCGGCAAGGACGTGTTCGTGCACGTTACCGCGCTGCAGGCCGCTGGTCTCCGTACGCTGAACGAAGGCCAGCAGGTCTCGTTCGACATCCAGCCGGATGCGCGTGGCTCCAAGGCCGTCAACCTCAAAGCCCTCTAAGAGCGCTTCGGGTTTGAAACAGAACGGCCGGTGGGATCACTCCTACCGGCCGTTTTCCTTTTAAAAAAGCTTACTGGCCCGATGGCGTCGGATACTGAATGACGACACGCTTCTGACCGCTGGACGGCGGCGTGAAGGTCGCGCTCTTTTCGCCCGCACCCGGCTGATCGGTCATCGTCGCCGCAACCTTATAAGTCGCGCCCGGCTTCAGGTTCTTGAACAGAACCCATGCGCCCGAGCAATCGAATGAGGCGAGCGCCTTGCCGCCCTGGCTCAGCGTGACATGCGCCCCGGAAAGATATTGCGCACCGCCATTGGAGAACTCGACGCGGATTGGATAGGCGGCCCAGCGTGGGTCGGTCTTTGGCGCATCGCCGATGCCGCTGCAGGCGGTCTCGATGCCGTTGACGGTGATCGGCTGATCCATCGGAAGTGGATCGGCATTGGCCGGCCATATGAAACCTGCAACGCCGCCAAGCGCGATCGCGGCGACAGCCAGATGAACGAATTTCATGAAATCCTCCAGACAATGAACGCGGCGGGCACCGCCCCACCAACTGAACAAACGCGGACCGGTCGTTTTGGTGCCATGCTCTTTTTAAGACCGCGATCTGCCCTGCGAAAAATCCCCGGCAGATCAAGGGACTGCGGGGACAGAAATTTTCGCAGAAGGGCTGCTCGCGGCACGCATGGAAGAATCGCGCACTGTGCCGGCGCCAATCAGGGGAATGCCATGCCGATCCTTCACCAGATGCCGATTTCGGGCAATTGCTACAAAGTCCGCCTCGCCGCGCGCCAAGCGGACATACCTCTTGAGTTCAAGGACTATCCGCTCCACGAAGGCCTGACGCGCAAGCCGGAATTCCTGTCCAAGAATCCCAATGGCCGCGTCCCGCTGCTGGAACTGGATGATGGGCGGACGCTCGCCGAAAGCGGCGCGATCCTGTGGCATCTGAGCGAAGGCACAAAGCTTCAGCCGTCGGATGCCTGGGGCCGCGCGCAGGCGCTGCAATGGATGTTCTTTGAGCAATACAGCCACGAACCCTACGTGGCCGTCGCACGCTTCATCAAAGCCTATGGCACACCAGAAATTCAGGAGCGACGCAAAGGCGAATGGCCGATGCTTTTCGAACGCGGCTACGCCGCGCTCGACGTCATGGAACAGCATTTGGCTAAGCACGACTGGTTCGCTGGCGGCCGCTATTCGATCGCGGACATCGCACTTTATGGCTACACGCATTGTGCCGATGAAGGTGGCTTCGATCTCGCGAAATATCCGGCCATTCGCGCCTGGATGGCGCGTGTTGCGGCGCAACCGGATTATGTCCCGCTCTGAGAAAGCGGCCTGCTGACCTCTTGTCCAGCGTAAGAGCATTCATCGTTCGTTGTAAGATTCCGCCGTCGGAGCGCGATTCGACGCTTCACCGGGAGGGATTTTCCAAATGGACTTAACACGCAAACTTGCGGCCGAATTCATCGGCACGTTCTGGCTCGTGCTAGGCGGATGCGGCAGCGCCGTGCTCGCTGCCGCGCTTCCCGACATCGGCATCGGCTATGCCGGCGTGGCGCTGGCGTTCGGACTGACAGTTCTGACGGGCGCTTATGCGTTCGGCCATATCTCCGGCGCGCATTTCAATCCCGCCGTGACCTTCGGCATCTACACCGCAGGCCGCATGCCGTTCAGCGAAGTTATTCCTTATTGGGTGGCGCAAGTGGCGGGCGGCATCGTCGCGGGGGCCGTGCTCTATTCGATCGCTTCGGGCAATGCCGGGTTCGACGCCTCTGCCGGCTTTGCGTCGAACGGTTATGCCGAACATTCGCCGCAGGGCTACACGATGGAAGCGGCGTTGATCTGCGAGATCGTGATGACCTTCATGTTCCTGCTGGTCATTCTGGGATCAACATCGCCCCGCGCGCCGATGGGTTTTGCGCCGCTTGCCATCGGCCTCGCCTTGACGTTGATCCATCTGATCTCCATTCCAGTGACGAACACATCGGTGAACCCCGCCCGCTCGACGGGCGTGGCGATCTTCCAGGGCGGATGGGCCGTCTCCCAACTCTGGCTCTTCTGGGTTGCGCCGCTGGTCGGTGGCGGCCTCGCAGGGCTGGCGAACCGTTGGCTCGCGAACGAACCGCTCGTTCCGCTGCAGAGTAAAATGTAGGCAGTTTCGTTCCTTGCCTTTGCCCGGGCCGCGTCCTTCTATGCGGCTCAGGCAAGGCAAGGTGACTTTTGGGTCTCGAATCTCCACTTCGGATCGACCTTCTCGACGGTGATGCGCTACGGCGCGATCTGACCGCGCTTGCTCATGCCAATTCCGACACCGCGAAGCTGCGCAAACTCGCACTGACGCACATCAAGACGATATTCAACGCAGCCCGCGAACGGGTGAAGCAGCGCGTCGAGAACGGCGAAATGCAGGGGCTCGCCGCGGCGCATGCGCTCTGCGCGATTCAGGATGTGCTGCTGCAAGTTCTCTACGATTTCGCCACCAAGCATTTTTATTACGCACAGAACCCGACGCAGGCCGAGCGCATCGCCATCGTCGCCACCGGCGGGTATGGACGCGGGCAGATGGCGCCGTTCTCCGATGTCGATCTGTTGTTCCTGCGCCCCTACAAGGAAACACCTTGGGGCGAGAGCGTCATCGAATTCATCCTGCACATGCTCTGGGATCTCGGCCTGAAAGTCGGCCACGCGACACGCTCGCTGGCCGAATGTTCGCGGCTCGCGAAACAGGACGTCACCATCCGCACGGCGCTCCTGGAAGCGCGCTATCTGTGGGGTGACCGCAGTCTCTTCGACGAGATGCGCAGAGCCTTCTGGGCCGAAGCGGATGCACGCTCCGGGCAGGACTTCGTGCAGGCCAAGCTTGCCGAGCGCGATCAGCGCCATGTCCGTCAGGGCGAAAGCCGCTATCTCGTCGAGCCCAACATCAAGGAAGGCAAAGGCGGGCTGCGCGATCTGCAAACGCTCTACTGGATCGGCAAATACGTCTACCACACCGACGATACCGCCGATCTTGTTGGCGAGGTTTACACGCGCGAAGAACTGCAGACCTTCCAACAGGCCGAAGCCTTTTTGTGGGACGTTCGAGTCAGGCTGCACTATCTCGCCAACCGCGCGGAAGAGCGGCTGTCCTTCGACGTTCAGCCGGAACTGACCGCGCGCATGGGCTTTACCGGCGACAATCCGCGGCGCGCCGTCGAGAAATTCATGCGCGCCTACTT
>JANWJQ010000013.1 GCA_025451875.1 Rhizomicrobium sp. | reverse complement strand
TGAGCGAGGCGAGCGTCGCCTCGGCGGATTGTCCGGCGGCAAGGTCGACAACCGCACACAGGCGGCCAATGGGCGCGCCCTCAATCTCGATTTGCGGAAGGAACGCCTGCCATTGTTCGTGCATCTCGATCCAACGGCGGCGGTTTTCCGGTTGCGGATGCGCCGGTGAAGCGGAGCGGAAACCATCGAGCACGATCTGCCGAAGCTTCTGCGCGAGGGCATCGGGCGAATAGTCGAACAGCACGGAGGCCTGATCCTCGTCGGCGACGAGTTCGGGGATGCCGCCCGTGCGAGCCGCGATAAACGGAATGCCAAACGTCAGAGCTTCATAAACCGTGCAGGGCGAGTTGTCGGCCGGAGATGGCATGACGGCGACAGCTGGCCGCGAGCGGATGTAGTCCACGGCCTCCTGCTGGCCCAGATTTGTGACGGTCTTCCAGGCAAAATTCCAGTCGCACGCCTGCCGCTTCAGATACTCCATCACGTTTTCTTTGCCGACATCGCCGGCCTTTCCAAGAAAGGTAACGCTGATGTTCTTTTCCGCAAGAAAGCTGTCGAGGCGGCGAAGCGCGGCGCAAAAGAGGCGCATACCCTTCCGTTCTTCCAGCCGCCCGAAGAACACGAATTCTGTCGGCTGCACCTGAACAGGGGCGGCGGCATGAGGAAATGCAGCGTCCTTGGCGGGGGAGAAAAGCGCTGCGGAGGGAATGACGTATTGCTGAACGAACGTTGCCGGCGGATGAACGAAGCCCTTGTCCCTCGTCCAGTCCAGCAGATAGCGGCTGGGACTCCATACCAGATCCGCGCAACGCGAGCTTAGCCGTTCCGCCTGGTTGAACGCTGCGCACAAGACGCTGTCGGGCAGAAATCGGTTGAGCTCGAACACCCATTGCGACGGGCCATGAAACGCCACGCAAAGAAGTGTCTTTTCGAACGCCGCGCCCAGGCGCTTCATCGTGAGGCTGTAAAAGCCTTCGCCCATGCAATCGTTGAAGTGGATGACGTCGAAGGAGCGGTCACGCAGATAGTCGTAAACAAGATAGGGCGTGGCGAAGCCGTAGTCCTTGACCGGCCCCGCAGCGCGGTCCATGTCGTCTAAGGTGAGCCAAACGAGATCGACGCCGATGCTCTTATAGCGATCGCGCCATTCCTGCATCGAAGATTGCGTGCTCCAGATGGCGCCGGTGTAGAGAACGGTGACGGGAAACTTCGCCGCGGCGAGGCTTTCGACAAGTCCGGTCATGGACGTGCCAATGCCGCCGTTCTTGAACGGTCCCACAAGCTCGCTGGTGACGACGCAAACGTTGGGCCGTTGGCCGGTGGCGCGCGCGTTGAACTGGGGAAACTCCCGATACATCGTCATCGCTCCGCCGAGAAGAGGCGTCTGATGGTGCGATAGCCTTTGCGCAGCAGCCACGCGCGTTGGCTGAGCTCTTCGCGGAGCTGCCGGATTTGTTGTTCTTGCTGATCCAGCGCGGCGGTGTGCTGCTCGATGAGATGGGCTTTGTCGCGCAAATCGGTATTAAGCCGTTCGATCGTCACTGCCTTCGCCTGCAGTTCGAGGTCTTGCGAAATCGCCTTCATGCGCAGGCTTGCCGGATAGCCGGGGAATTCCGCTCCAGAGACGGGAAACCCCACTAGATGATGCGGGAGTTGCCACGGCACGAGTGGATCAGGAATATGTTGAACCGGCGTGATGTTGCCGCGCCAAGCGAATGCCATGATCTGCATCGTTTGATACAGCAGGATATTGAAGCCGCGCGCTTCGAGCAGGCGCAGCGCCGCCGCAACGTCGGGCGAAGCCACGTCATGAAAAATAAAGGCCGCGTCCGGTGCGGCGAACTTCAGGCATTCTTCGACATCGCGCTCAGGAGCAGGCTGTTCGTGATCGCCGTCCACGAAGAACAGGCTCCACAATCCGCCATGTTGAGTGGCCACCTTCGCAACTTCATCGGGGCTCTTGCCAGCGTATAGGCGCACCGCATTCTGCACGCCGCAACATTGCAGCGCGTGTGTGATGCTTTCGAGATGAAGGGGATTGGCAAGCGCCGGATCGATCACGTCGAGTTCGACGCCGCCCAGTGCCAGATGGCAGGTGGACCATCCGAACCAGCATCCGATTTCCAGCGCGCGTTTGCCTTTGAAGCTGCGCGCGATGTTGTAGAGCAGGATGGCTTCATCGCGATCCAGGAAACCCATCAGCGGTTCGCGCTTGTCGATATACCAGGTGTGCGGAATTTCCCGCCGCAGATAGCGCCACGGATGATTGAGTTTGTCGCCCGTCACCAGATTAGGAAAACACGCGTCAAGGCGCACGACCGCAAGCCCGGGAGAAACATAATCTCCTTCAGGCAACGCATCTGCTGTCGTCAAGAAACGCTCATCCAGCTCCGGCATCAGCCGAAGCCTGGCACGCGGCGACCGCATGCCCAAATCTGTATTTCCACCGCAACCCCGATTTGCTTGGAAGTTTATAGTCAGAATTTATTCGCTTGGCGCCCCGCCTTGCTGATTGACATTAACCCGCCACCGGCCTTGGAGTATTTCCGAAGGGTATCGGGGCCTTAGCCATGTCAGCAGCGCGAAACTATCGCGGCGAAAACTGCCGTTCAATGGCCGTCTTAACCGCATCATGAATATCAAGCCGTCCATCACGCGGGCAGGGCCGGTCCACTTTCAACCCCTCGAATGGGAACTTGAGCCCGTCTCTCAATACCTAAAAGGGCATATGCTCAACGCCGGTTGCGGAAACCGGGACATCGGCGCGTATTTGCGCGGCATCGGCACGGAGAAGTTGACGAACTACGACATTGCATCCGGTCTTCCGGATGCTGTGATCGGTCCGCTGGAGGCTATGCCATTCGGTGAGGGGCAGTTCGATTCCGCGCTCTGCAACGCGGTTCTGGAGCACGTCGTATCTGCGGCGGCTGTCATTAAGGAACTTTTCCGGGTGATACGTCCGGGCGGGCACGCTGTTCTCGCGGTGCCCTTCCTGCAACCCTATCACGAATGCCCCCTTGATCGGCGCCGCTACACGGGCGAGGGGCTGGCGGCAGCGGGTGAGCGGGCGGGCTTTAAGGTGGTGGCCGTTCTACCGGTCCATTCTGCGGCGCAGACTTTGGGCTGGATCGGTTGGGAGATCGCGCGCGAGAAAGGTCCGCTGACGCGCGCCATGGCATGGCCCATCATATGGCTGGCAACGCGCATCTCGCTTCGTACGGACAAAGCGGTGATCCGCAACGCGAACACCTATCAAGTCGTCCTGGTTCGACCGTAGGCGCCGCGATGTTTTTCCGCCGGCGAAACCGTCTGCAACAGCTCAAGGACAGAGCCTGGCTCGCGCGCCCCGTTCCGGCCGCGTGTGGGGACGTACAGACGATGCTCATTCCGGATGAACTGCGTCTGCTCGATTTCCTGGCGGACGACTATTACCAGCAGGACGGCGTGATCGTGGACGCCGGCTGTTTTCTGGGAGGCTCGACACTGGCGCTCGCCAACGGCCTCACACGCAATCTTTCACGCCGGCGCAGGCCCGCGTCGAAGCTCATTCATTCCTTCGATCTTTTCCAGGTGGAAGACTGGACGCGCGGCATCTACTTTCCGAAAGACGTCGAAGCCGGCGTCGGAACGCGCGCGATCTACGATCGGAACATCGCCAACTACGCGCCGTTGATAGACATTCACGAGGGAGATATCACGCACTCGCGCTGGAGCGGCGCGCCGATCGAGATTTTGTTTATCGACGTGGCGAAGCACTGGACGGTCTGCGACTGGATCACGGAGAATTTGTTTCCCCATTTGATCCCCGGAAAATCCATCGTGGTCCAGCAGGACTATCTTTATCACTACTGGAACGGTTGGCTTCACGTCACGATGGAGCACTACCGGGACAATTTCGAAATACTCTGCGACACCGAGTACAACTCGGTGGCGTTTCTCTACAAGAAGCGTTTCGAGCCGGGCGCGATCAAGCCCGCCCTCGTGGGAAGCATGCCCATCGATGACAAAGCCGCATTGATGGATCGGGCAGCAGCCCGCTTCTCCGGCCAAAAGAAAGAATGGCTGCAATCCTCCAAGGCCCATTTCATCGAGATGGCGTCGCATGGCGGATGATGTGCCCCAGACCGGTTCGGCGGTGCCTTACGACCTTCTGATGACGATTCAGAAAGGCACGATGGATTATCGGTATCGCGGTATTCCCACGCTCAAAAACCCGTTCGATCTGGCGCTCTATCCGATGCTGCTGGAACAAACGAAGCCTCGCACCCTGATGGAGATCGGCTCCTATAAGGGTGGAAGCGCATTGTGGTTCTCCGATCTTGCGGCGCGACTGGGTTTTCCGATGGAGGTCTATTCGATAGACGTCGCGCCGCCTGCGGATGTCACCCGGCCCGGAATTACATTTCTCACCGGCGATGCACAGGACCTCGGCGCCACTCTCAAAGACGAACTTCTGGAGTCCCTTCCGCGGCCGTGGCTCGTGATCGATGATGCCGATCATAGCCGCAGCACGACGCTGGCGGTGCTGCGGTTCTTCGACAAGTGGTTGCGGCCGGGCGAATACATTGTCGTCGAAGACGGCATCGTCACGGATATGCGCGTGCCGGAGCTTTACGATGGCGGCCCCAGGCAGGCGATCCAGGAATTTCTGAGAGCGCACGGAGACCGATATGCAATCGATCGCACTTACTGCGACTATTTCGGGCACAACGTGACATGGAACGTGGACGGCTTTCTGCGCCGCGAGCGATAGCGCATGAGTTTCGACTTTGATCTCGAACCTGAATTTCTCGCGCTGTATGAACAATGCCGGCCCGAAACGTTGACCTCCATCGAGCGGATGTACGCCTTATACAAGGCCATCGAGCATATCGTTGAAGCCAAAATCCCGGGCGATTTTGCCGAGTGCGGAGTTTGGCGTGGCGGGTCCGTGATGATGATGGCGCTGGCGGCCAAATCCTTCGGCGACACGCAACGCAATATCTGGCTCTACGATACCTTCACCGGCATGACGCAGCCGTCTTCGGTTGATGAGCAAGCGATGACTGGTCGAAGTGCGCAAGACATCCTTCAGGAAAACGCGCGGGACGAAGCCAATCCCTTTTGGGGCATCTCTCCGCGCGAAACGGTCGAGGCCAATCTCGCGCGAACATCTTACCCAATGGAACGCTTCCGGTTTGTCGCCGGCGACGTACTGAAGACACTTCCCGCCCAGGCGCCGGCGCAGCTTTCGCTATTGCGTCTGGACACTGACTGGTACGAAAGCACCGCGCATGAGCTCCAAAGTCTTTACCCTGTACTTTCGGTCAGCGGTGTACTGATCGTGGACGACTACGGCTACTGGAAGGGCGCGCGCAAGGCGGTGGATGAGTTCTTTGAAAAATCGACGCCCCGGCCGATGCTCCATCGTATCGACTACACCGGGCGGATATGCGTGAAACCTTGAGACGGCGATTCCCATGACGACGCAGAAGCGCAAGCGCATCCTTGTGACCGGTGGCGCCGGATTTGTCGGCTCGTTTCTTTGCGAGGCGCTTCTGGCTCGCGGTCACGAGGTGCTGTGCGCCGATAACTACTATACCGGTACACGCCGCAACATCGAACATCTGTTGGACAACAAGCGGTTTGAGGCTGTCCGGCACGACATCACGTTTCCGCTCTATGTCGAGGTGGATGAGATTTACAATCTCGCCTGTCCGGCATCGCCCATCCACTATCAATACGATCCCGTGCAGACCACCAAAACGTCCGTGCATGGCGCGATCAATATGCTCGGACTCGCCAAAAGGTTGCGCGCGAAGATCCTTCAGGCATCCACCAGCGAAGTGTATGGCGACCCCAGCGTTCATCCACAGACCGAAGACTATTGGGGCAACGTCAATCCGGTCGGGCCACGTGCCTGTTACGACGAGGGCAAACGCTGCGCTGAGACTTTGTTCTTCGATTATCACCGTCAGCACAAGCTGCGCATCAAGGTCGCGCGCATCTTCAACACCTATGGACCACGCATGCATCCGAACGATGGCCGCGTGGTGTCGAATTTCATTATGCAGGCGCTGACCGGAAAGCCGGTTACGCTTTACGGCGATGGCGAACAAACGCGCTCCTTCTGTTACGTGGACGATTTGGTCGATGGGCTCATACGCCTGATGGAAACGGGGGATGACATCACCGGCCCGATAAATCTGGGTAATCCGGTGGAATTCTCCATGCGCTCGCTCGCCACGAAAGTGCTGGAGCAGACCGGCTCCCGGTCATCGATCGAACTGCGGCCGTTGCCGGAGGATGACCCCCGTCAGCGTCAACCGGATATCACGCGCGCCCTCGAGATCCTGCACTGGCAGCCTACGACGGATGTCGCCGAAGGTCTTAAACGGACGATAAGCTATTTCCGCAATATGATGGATCAGGGGCTGATCGAGTCGGCCTGAGGACGTTCGGAAAGAGCGCATGACGACAGTTTTGGTCACCGGCGGTGCGGGCTACATCGGATCGCAGACCTGCAAAGCGCTTGCTGCTGCGGGCTATTCCGTCGTCACCTACGACAGCCTGGTCTATGGGCACGAGCACGCCGTCAAATGGGGCTCGTTTGTGCGCGGCGACATTCTGGATCGTGACCGCCTGATCGAGACGATGAAGGAGCATCGTCCCTCCGCGGTTCTGCACTTTGCGGCGTTCGCTTATGTTGGCGAGTCCGTCTCGGAACCGGAGAAATATTATCGCAATAATGTGTTGGGCTCGTTCACGCTTTTGTCAGCCATGCGCGAATGCGGAATCGACAAGATCGTATTCTCGAGCACATGCGCGACGTATGGCATTCCCGATCGCATTCCCATCACTGAAGATGCGCGCCAACATCCGGAGAATCCTTACGGCTCAACCAAATTTCTGGTGGAGAGGATGCTCGCGGATTACAGATCGGCTTACGGTCTGAAGAGCATCGCACTGCGGTATTTCAACGCGGCGGGCGCCGATCCGGACGGCGAAATCGGGGAGGATCACGAACCGGAAACGCATCTCATCCCGCTGGTGTTGCAGGCAGCTGGCGGCACCCGTCCCAGCATTACGGTGTTCGGCAATGATTATGATACGCCAGACGGCACCTGCATTCGCGATTACGTCCACGTCGCGGATATCGCCGAGGCGCATATCCTCGCGTTGGCGAAACTGGAGCAGGGTGAACATCGGCCCGCCTACAATCTCGGCACGGAGCGCGGGACGTCGGTTGCAGAAATCATTGCCGCCGCCCGCAAGGTGACGGGCAAACCCATTTCCGTCGTGATGGGCGAGCGGCGCAGCGGCGATCCCGCGTGCTTGCTCGCGGATTCGTCTCTTGCGCGCAAAGAACTCGGATGGCGGCCGCGCTATCGGGATATCGAAGGCATAATAGAAACCGCTTGGAAATGGACCGAACGGTCCTGAAACTTCTGGCGCCTCTTAGACCTCGGGAGCCTGTCATGGCGGAGCGTGTCACAGGCCGTCCGCTACCTGTCAAAGAAAGTCCACGGCGTGCCGGTGACCCACCTTGGCTGGTGGCCGACGCGCGCAAGATCCACGAAGTTTTGGGCTGGCAGCCGCGCAACGACGATCTGGATAAGATCGTGCGCTCTGCCTACGCGTGGGAACAGCGGCTAAACGCCGCCGGTTAGCAATCCACCGGCGGCGTTGCGCGCTTTATTTCTCTGCGCGACGCAGTGCTTGGATGGCAGCCGGAAGACCGACAAACGGCACCGGAACGCCGCTTCTCTTGCCGTTCGCAGCCGGCGGGAAGAACAGCGCGGCAGACGGCACGGAGAGCAGGTCGGCTTCGCCCTTCGGCGCCAATGTCGCGGCCGCGGCGCATTCGGTCGGCTTGCAGATGGAAATCGGCAGCTTCAGCAGCTTCTTGCCGGCTTGCATGTCCATCTCATCGCCCTGCTTAACGATCGGCGGCACCACAACGATGGCGACCAGATGCTGCTGCGGACCCTGCACGCGGAAGGTCAGGACCAGAACCACCTGCTTGGCGTTTTCCTTGCGGTGATAGACGAGGCTCAACTGGCAGCGGCCCAGGCTCTTGTCGTTGGTCGCCTTGGGGCCGGGTTTGCAGATCAGGAGCCACGGGCCAATGGCCTTGGTGCCCACGAAGCCGGGCTGGATTTCCGCGGCGCTTGAGGCCGGATCCTGCATGCCGATCTTCGCCGGGTAATAATGCGCCAGCGCAAAGAGCCCAGCGATCAACGCCACGGCCAGTACCGTGCCGACAATCATATTCCGCATGAAACTATCCCCGACCAGTTGGTGGCAGGGTGATTAACCCAGCCCTTAGAGGCGCGCAACGGGGCCGCCGCCTTTTCGAGCGGGTCTGGTTAAAGGCCCTGAGGCGTGGATGCCGGCGCAGGAAAGGGCCGGCCAATCAGAATTTGGCGCCGCTCAACACCTTTTTCAGAGCCGGGGCGATGTCCGGGCGTGAAAGTCCCACGGCAATATTGGCCTGCAGGAAGCCGACCTTGTCGCCGCAGTCGTACCAGGAACAATTGGCTTTGACCGCATGGAACTGGTGAATGCCGATCAGGCGCTGCATGGAATCGGTGAGCTGGATTTCACCGCCCGCGCCTTTTTCCTTGCGATCCAGTTCGCGAAACACTTCGGCGGGAAGAATATAACGTCCGACGATGCGCAACAGTGATGGAGCTTTCTCGGCCTTTGGCTTTTCGACCATGCCCTTCACCTCGATGACGTTGCCGTCGATTTTGCCCGGCGCGATCACGCCATAGCGATGGATTTCCGACAGCGGGCGTTCCTCGGCCGCGATCACCGCTCCGCCACCGACATCATTGTATGCCTGCACCATCTGCTTGAGCGCGCCCGGCTTACCGACGCAAAGATCGTCCGGCAGCAGAACCGCGAACGGTTCGTTGCCGATGAAGTGGCGCGCGCACCAGACGGCATGGCCAAGACCCAGCGGCTTCTGCTGACGGGTGAAGCTCACAGATCCGGATTTCGGAAGACTCTCCAGAAGCGAGTCCAGTTCCTTGGTCTTCTCGCGCTCTTTCAAAAGCGCTTCCAGCTCATAGGCATGATCGAAGTGATCTTCGATGATGTGCTTGCCGCGTCCCGTCACGAAGATGAACTGTTCTATTCCCGCCTCGCGCGCTTCCTCGACGGCGTATTGCACCACCGGCTTGTCCACGACCGGCAGCATCTCTTTGGGGACGGCTTTGGTCGCGGGGAGAAAACGGGTGCCCATGCCGGCGACGGGCAGGACGGCTTTTCGGATCGGAGGGGGTTTTGTCATGCTGCCGAATGTGAAGGTGGGTGACCCACTCTATTTGCATGACGGACGCTCGCGCGTCCACTTGATGCCGCCCGTTTTCGGCCCTAAGCCTTGGAACCATGCGGATATTCCTTACCGGCGGTGCTGGCTTTATCGGGTTCCATGCAGCTAAGGCGTTGCTGGGCCGCGGCCATTCCGTCACCGCGATCGACGATCTCAATCCCTATTACGATCCGGCTTTGAAACGCGCGCGATTGAAGGAACTCGCTGGCGAAAAGAACTTCCGTTTCGCCGAAGGGGACATCGCCGAGCCCGGCGCGCTGGCGAAGGCGGCGGGCGGCGAAGGCTACGATATCGTGCTGCACCTCGCCGCGCAGGCTGGCGTGCGTTATGCGCTGACCGATCCGGCGGCCTATACGCGCGCCAATCTTGTCGGCCATCACAACGTGCTGGAATTCGCGCGTGCCATGACCGGGCTGCAGCAGCTTGTCTATGCGTCGTCCAGTTCGGTCTATGGCAACGACACGCAAGCGCCTTATTCGGAAACCGCGCGCGCCGATCATCCGGTGTCGTATTACGGCGCCACAAAGCGCGCGGGCGAACTTCTCTCTTACTCTTATGCGGAATTGTACGGCCTTCGGCAGACAGGTCTTCGCTTCTTCACGGTTTACGGCCCTTGGGGCAGGCCGGATATGGCCTACTGGCTCTTCACCGACGCCATCTTGAACGGTCGTCCCGTGCCGGTGTTCGGGGGCGGCAAACTTCGGCGCGATTTCACCTATATCGACGACATCGTCGCGGCGCTGGTGCGCATTGTCGAAACGCCGTTCGCGAACGCCGCAGGCCAGGCGCCGCATCGAATCTACAATCTTGGCAACAGCCATCCCGAAGAGGTCTCGACCCTCATCCGCCTGATCGAACAGGCGACCGGCAAGACCGCCAGGATCGAAGATGCGAAGGGCCCGGCCGGCGATGTTCGCGAAACTTATGCGGACATTGCCAAAGCGGCACAGGATTTCGGTTTTGTCCCCAAGATTCCGCTCGCCGAAGGCATTCCGCGCTTTGTGGAGTGGTACCGGAAATATCATCGTATCTAATTGATATTGCCGGAGTCTTGGCTTGCGCTTGGCGTCATTCATTCGGGGGAGCGTGGCCGCGTTGGTGCTGATGGCGCCGGCGCTGGCGGGTGATGCCCCCTCCATGACCGCGATTGCGGCGGCGTTGCGCGCAGGTCAGGCGCAGGACGCCGAGGCCATGGCAACGCAGATGCTGACGGCGAAGGATCCGGTGCCGGTGAACAATGCCTATCTGCACATGAATCGCGGTTTGGCGCGCGAGCAATTGCACAAGCGCGCCGACGCCGTGAAGGATTTCACCGCCGCCATCGATTCCAAAAGCCTGCCGCGCGGCGATCTGGCCCGCGCCTTGTTCGATCGCGGTGTCGTGCTTGATGAGCTTGGGCGCACCGAAGACGCTATTGCGGATTACTCACGCGCCGTCGAGCTGGTGCCGCGCTATGCGACGGCGCTGAACAATCGCGCCAATGCCTATCGCCGTACCGGCCGTCTCGCGCTGGCGCGGACAGACTACCAAGCCGCGCTCGCCGCCGGAGACGACGAGCCGGAATATCCTTTGTATGGTCTGGGCCGCATCGCGGAAGCGCAAGGCGATCCC
>JANWJQ010000012.1 GCA_025451875.1 Rhizomicrobium sp. | reverse complement strand
TCGGCGCCCAGATTGATGAGAATGCCCATATGCGCGGACGCCATGATGGTGTCCTTCGCGTGGCCTGGCGCTTCTCCCGCTTCCCAGTACCAGAGGTTCTGGATGAAACGGTCCAGCGGCGCGGGCGGTGTCCATCGTTCGTAGATCACAGAGTAAGGATGCGCATGGACGGGTGCCGGTTCAAGTCGCGAGTTCGCGCGCCCGTCTCCGCGCGGCGGAAACCGCGCGTTTGATTAATGGCGCCAGGCCGTCCTTCGCCATCAACACGCCCAGCGCCGCTTCGGTGGTGCCATGCGGGCTTGTGACGTTTCGACGAAGGGCTTCGGCAGGCGCGTCATCGACTTTCAGCAGCGCACCCGCGCCGATCATCGTCTGGCGCGCGAGCCTATGGGCAACGCTGGGCGGCAGGCCTTCCTTGCGTGCGGCCTCCTCCAAACATTCCACCATCAGGAAGACATAAGCGGGACCCGAGCCGGACACGGCGGTGACTGCGTCGATATCCGTTTCGCGTTTCACCCACACGGTCTCGCCCAATGCTGCGAGCAGCGACTCCGCCAGCTTGCGGTCGCGCGGTGTGGCGTTCGGCGCGGCGTAAAGCGCGGAGATGCCCTCGCCGATAGAGCCCGGCGTGTTGGGCATGGCGCGGATGATGCGCGCGGAGTTTCCCCACGCCTTGCTCATCAGTTTGATCGAGCTACCCGCGGCGATGGAAATCATCGGCACGCCGGACCCGGCGATGGCGCGCAGCCGCGCCGCTTCGGTTTTCAGGATCTGTGGCTTCAGCGCGATCACGCAGGCGCGCAACCGCCGCGGCGCGTCATCGATGTTCTTCAGAAGAGTCACATCGCGCCTGGCGAGACGCTTCAACTCCGGCGACGGATTGGTTTCGATGATGAGCACCGGGCCAAGCCCACGCGCGAGCCAGCCCCTCAAAAGCGCGCCGCCCATGCGGCCGGCACCAATGAGAAGAAGCGGAGCGGCCATTACGCCTGCCCCTGGCACTCCAGCACGGCGGCGGCGACGGCTTCTTCGGCGGTGCGCCCGCCCCAGAGGACAAATTGAAACGCGGGGTAGTAATACTCGCAGGCTTCAACCGCCAGATTCAGCATCGCTTCGCATTGCTGCGCGCTCGCCATGGCTTCGGGGAAGATCATCGCGTGGCGGAAGACCAGCGTGCCGTCTTCCGGCCACAGGTCGAAATGGCCGATCCACAGCTTGGCATTCACAAACATGAGAAGATTGGCCACTTCGGCGCGGCGCTTTTCGTCCACGCGCATGTCGAAGGCCGACGAAAGATGCAGCGACTGCAGTTCGTCACGCCAGGAGAAGCTGAAATGGTGGTCACACCATTTGCCGGCGACCGAAAGATTCAACTCGTCACGGCCCTGCCGTTCGAACGGCCAGCCATTGTCCTCCACCGTCCGCTCCAGCATGTCGAGCGGGTGGGGGGCTGAGAACGTCTCGTCCTGATGGGCAAGGGACATTCCGGACTCCTGGTGGACGCGACGCGAAAACGAAGCAGTTGCGATCAAACTGGCACAAGATTTTGCGGCTGCACAAGAGTCTATGCGCCACTGCCTGTGGACGCGGAGTCCGCTCACAGCTTTCGATGACTCGAAATGGAGTCCTGTGGACGAGTCAGCTGTGAATCAAAATCGAGTCAGGAGTCTGATTTGACTCGCGTTTTCGACTCCAGCTCCACGATACGCGCTTCAAGACGCGCATTTTCCTCGCGCGCCTTCGCCGCCATCGCTTTCACCGCTTCGAATTCCTCGCGCGGCACAAAGTCCATGTCGGCAACGAGGCGTTCGAGGCGCTGCTTCATGAAGGTGTCCACCTCGGCGCGCACGCTCTGGGCGGCGCCGGCGGCGTCCGTGAACATCTTGGCAAGGCCGTCGAGGATGGGGCTTTCGCTTTGCATGGGGGCCTTATAACGCGAATGGCGAATGGCGAATAGCGAATGGGGGAAAAAGCCCCTACAACCCCTGTTCGCCACCCCCGCTTCGCTGTTCCCACATGGCTCTTCAATTCCCCGACATGGACCCGGTCCTCATTCACCTGGGGCCCTTTGCGATCCGCTGGTACGCATTGGCCTATATCAGCGGCCTGCTGCTGGGCTGGTGGCTGGTGCTGCGGATGATCCACCAGAAGAGCCTGTGGAAGAATCCCCCATTCAACGGAAAGCCGCCTGCCACCGATGACGACATCGGCGACCTCGTGGTGTGGGCAACACTGGGCGTGATCCTGGGCGGACGCATCGGCTGGGTGCTCCTTTACGGCATCTTCCTGTGCGGCGTGACGCCGGACGCGGGCGCGGGTTACTGCCATGGATTGCCGATGGGCTTCGTCACTGACCCCATCCGCATTATCGCGGTGTGGGAAGGCGGCATGTCGTTTCATGGCGCGGCTATCGGTGTGCTGCTTGCGATCTATATGTTCTGCCGCAAGCGCAAGCTCCCCTTCTTCTCTATCGGCGATCTGGTGTGCGCGGTGGAACCGATCGGTCAGGGGCTTGGACGGCTGGCGAATTTCGTCAACGGTGAGTTGTGGGGCCGCCATACGAGCGAACCGTGGGGCATGGTGTTCTGCTCGCCACATATCATGCAGACCAATCACGGCGATTGCCCCGCCGGTCTCGCGCCGCGCCATCCCAGCCAGCTTTATGAGTTCGCGCTGGAAGGCGTGTTGATGTTCATCATCATGCAGGTGGGCATCCGTTATTTCCGCTGGCAGGAGAAGCCGGGCCTCACGAGTGGCGCCTTTCTGATCGGCTATGGCGCGCTGCGCATCGTGTCGGAGCTGTTCCGTGAACCGGACGCGCCCTTCATCGGGCCGATCACCATGGGTGAGATGCTGTCGTTCTTCTTCATCCTGGGCGGCGTGTTCGTGGTCTGGCTCGCCTATCGGCGAGCACCGAAGCAGGTTGCTGCGTGAACGCGCTCGGCCAGCGCATCGCGCGGCTGATCGAGGCGCAGGGACCGATCTCCATCGCGCAATTCATGACGATCGCGCTGCACGATCCGCAGAACGGCTACTACGCGACGCGCGATCCCTTCGGCCATCAGGGAGATTTCATCACCGCGCCGGAAATCAGCCAGATGTTCGGCGAACTGCTGGGCCTCTGGATCGCGCAGTGCTGGCACGATCAACGCAAACCCGAAGCGCGTCTGGTAGAGCTTGGGCCGGGCCGCGGCACATTGATGCGCGATGCGCTGCGCGTGATCCAGCAATTGATGCCGGAATTTCTGACGAAGGTGGAAGTGGTGCTGGTCGAAGCCAGCCCCACACTGACAGCCATTCAGAAAGACACACTGGCAAAATCCGGCGCGAATATCCGCTGGACTGAACAATTCGACGACGCGCTTTCTGACAAGCCGCTCTTTCTTCTCGCCAATGAATTCTTCGATGCGCTGCCGATCCGGCAATTCGTGAAGACGGAACGCGGCTGGTGCGAGCGCATGGTGGTGGCGAATGGCGATGCGCTGGACTTCGCGCTGGCGCCCGACGCGACATCATCGTCCATCATCCCCGCCAACCGCGACAGCGCGCCGATGGGCGCATTCTATGAGACATCTTCGGCAGCGACGGCGCTGACACAGCAGATCGCCGAAGCGATTGCGCGCAAGGGCGGCGCGTCGTTGATTGTGGATTATGGCTATGGCGCGGAGGCCGGGTTCGGCGAGACGCTGCAAGCCGTCGCCGCGCAGAAATATGCAAGCGTGCTGGAAGCGCCGGGCGATGCGGACTTATCCGCGCATGTCGATTTCGCGGCGCTGGCGCAAACCGCGCGCGAAGCCGGCGCGACGCCTTATGGCCCCGTCCGCCAAGGCGATCTGCTGGAAGCCATCGGCATCGTGCAGCGCGCGGCGACCTTGGCGCGCGGACGTCTGGGCGCCAATCCACAGATCGACAGCCAACTCGAACGCTTGATCCTGCCCGATCAGATGGGAACATTGTTCAAGGCGCTGGCAATCATGCCTGCCGATGTACCTACGCCGCCGGGATTCTGAGATGCTGATCCTTCCCTCCGACAATCTGAAAAGCAGCGGCATCGCACACGGCTTCTTCGGACGCACAGGTGGCGTTTCGACCGGCATCTACGCATCGCTGAATTGCGGACCGGGCTCCGGAGACGACCGCGACGCGGTGATCGAAAACCGTAGCCGTGTGTGCGAAGCGCTAGGTGTGGCCTCGCTGGTAAATGCAGGACAGGTTCACGGAACCAACGTCGTGACCGTCAGCAAGGCATGGCCCATCGGCGCGACGCCGGAAGACGATAAGAAATTCATTCCGCTGGGCGATGCACTGGTAACGGCGACGCCGGGTATCGCACTGGGCATTCTCACCGCCGATTGCGCGCCGGTGCTGTTTGCCGATGCAGGCGCGCGCGTGATCGGCGCCGCGCATGCCGGATGGCGCGGCGCAATCGGCGGCGTGGTGCGCGCGACCCTCGCCACGATGGAAGAACTGGGCGCAGATCGTGCGAATATCGCCGCCGCCATCGGCCCTTGCATCGCACAATCGAACTACGAAGTCGGCGCGGAATTCCGCGAACAATTCCTCGCCGAAAATTCCACCAATGCGGAATACTTTATCGAGTCGGACCGGGGGGGCCATTTCCGTTTCGATCTGGAAAGCTATGTCGCCGAGCGATTGCAGGCGGCGGGCGTGAAAAACATCGCGAAACTTTCCGCCGATACCTATGCGCGCGAGGACAACTTCTTCAGCTTCCGCCGTGCCACGCATCGATCCGAATCGAATTATGGCCGTCAAATTTCCGCTATTGTGCTGACATGAGTGCGCTCGATCCCTTTGGGCCGGATATCTGGGTGGCGGAAGGTCCGGTCGTCTCCTTCTACGGCTTCCCCTACCCTACCCGTATGGTGCTGATCCGGCTTTCCGGCGGCGAATTGTTCGTGTGGTCGCCGATCGCGCTCACGCGGGATTTGAAGATCGAAATCGATGCATTGGGGCCAGTCGCGCATCTGATTTCGCCCAACAAGATCCATCATCTTTATATGGGCGACTGGAAAGCGGCCTATCCGGGCGCGAAGCTCCATGCCTCTCCCGGCCTCGCAAAACGGCGCAAGGACCTGCGGTTCGATGGACTGCTGGGCGACACGCCCGATCCCGCATGGGCGGCCGATATCGATCAGGTGGAAATGGCCGGCAGCTTTGCGATGACGGAGATCGTGTTCTTCCACCGCAAAAGCCGGACCGCGATCTTCGCCGACCTGATAGAAAATTTTGCGCGCGACTGGTTCAAGAGCTGGAAGGGAATTCTGGCGCGACTGGATGGGATTGTCGGACCCTATGGCGGCGCGCCGCGTGAATGGCGCGCCACCTTCCGCAAGAAGACCGCGCGTGCGGCGCTGGCGCGAATCCTCGCCTGGGAGCCCGAACAGGTGGTCATGGCGCATGGCGAAATGACGCGGCAGGACGGCACCGCGTTTATCCGCAAGTCTTTCCGCTGGCTTGCGTAACCACCGACGATTCGGCGGTTTACCCCTCGCGGCACGCTTGCTAGAACCCGGTCATCAAACCATCACATCGGGGTAGCGCGTTGAGCGAAGAAACCGGGCCGCGGCACATGAAGGTTCTGGCCGGCAACTCCAACCGCGCTCTGGCCGATGCGGTCGCGCAGCACCTCAAGCTCCCGATGACCAAGGCGGTGGTTCGCCGCTTCGCCGACATGGAAGTGTTCGTCGAGGTGCAGGAGAACGTGCGCGGCGAGGATATGTTCGTCATCCAGTCGACGAGCTTTCCCGCCAACGACAATCTGATGGAATTGCTCATCGTGATCGATGCGCTGCGCCGGGCTTCCGCGCGCCGCATCACCGCGGTGATCCCCTATTTCGGCTACGCGCGGCAGGACCGCAAAGTCGGCCCGCGCACGCCGATCTCGGCCAAGCTCGTCGCCAACCTCATCACCGAAGCCGGCGCCAACCGCGTGCTGACGGTCGATCTTCACGCCGGGCAGATTCAAGGCTTCTTCGACATCCCGACGGACAACCTCTTCGCCATGCCGGTGATCGTGAAGGATATCGAGGATTATCTGGGCACCGGCGATCATTTGATGGTCGTCTCGCCGGACGTCGGCGGCGTGGTGCGCGCTCGCGCGCTCGCCAAGCGGCTGGGCTGCGATCTGGCCATCGTGGACAAGCGCCGCGAACGCGCCGGTGAATCCGAAGTGATGAACATCATCGGCGACGTGAAGGGGCGTTCCTGCATCCTGATCGACGACATCGTCGATTCCGGCGGCACCATCTGCAACGCCGCCGAGGCGCTGCTGAAGAACGGCGCGAAGGATGTCTGCGCCTATGCGACCCATGGCGTGCTGTCCGGCGGCGCGGTAGCGCGCATCCAGGGCTCCAAATTGAAGAGCATGGTGATCACCGACTCCATCGCCGCGACGGACGAAGTGGCCAAGTGCAAGAATATCCGCCGCATCTCCATCGCCCCGCTCATCGGCGAAGCGATCAAGCGCATCAGCGCCGAAGAGAGCGTGTCGAGCCTGTTCGACTGAAACGGAGATTTTCTACAAGCTGGATCGGCCGCGTCTGATAAAGTCGCGGTCGTTCGCTTTTGGAGAACGCCGATGCCCACGCCGGGAGATGTTCGCAAGATCGCGCTGTCGCTGGATGGGGTGACGGAGATTGATCACTTCAAGCGCCCGGCCTGGCGCACGGCCAAACGCATTTTCGCGGTGATGCGGCCGGACGGGCTCTATCTGAACCTGCCGGATGAGCGGAAGGAATTTCTCTTCGCCGCCGACGACAAGACCTTCGTCAAATATATGTGGGGCAAGACCGCCAATGTGATCGTGCAGATCGAGCGCGTGTCGAAGAAAGAACTCGAAGCGTTGATCCGCGAGGCATGGACGCACAATCTTCCGCCGCCGAAGAAGCTGAAGAAGCTGAAGAAGCTGAAGAAGAAAAACAAAGTCTCGAAAGCCCAAAAGCGTTAGCGCAATTCCACCCTCAATGCTCCGCGATGAACGCCAGCATATCCTGATAGAGCGTCGTGCGCTTGCGAAAACCCGGCGCGAGCGACAGCAGGATGCCGATGTGGCCGGTGCCGTCGTAATACCGCACCACCACTTCGCTGCCGACCGATTGGAGCTTTTGCGCCATCCGTTTTGAATTGCCAGCGCCGACCGTGGTGTCGTCCCGGCCATGGGCCAGAAGCATCGGCGCGCGCTTGCCGTCGACGAAGTGGATCGGTTGCGTTTGCGGCACGTTGTCACCGCCGAAAAGTTCGATCAGCACCGGATCCTTCAGCGGCAGGAAATCATAAGGCCCCGCGATCCCGATGATGCCGCGCGGCAATAAGGGATCGACACCGGCCGCGCGCAGATAGTCTCCGTTGACGCCGAGCATCGTCGCGATATGCGCGCCGGCCGAATGGCCGCAAAGGAAAATGCGATCCGGATTGCCGCCGAAAGCGCCCGCATTGCAGCGCACATGCTGAAACGCCTGCGCCGCATCTTCGATGAAGCGGGGAAAACCGTTCGGTGGGAAGAGGCTGTAATTCGCGACCGCCGTCACGATGCCCTTGCTCGCGAAGGCCTGCCCGAGCGCGCGATACTGGTTCTTGTCGCCGAACTGCCAGCTTCCGCCATGAAAGAAGAGAAGGACCGGCGCGGGCGCTGTCAGATCGTCAGGCACATAGATGTCGAGAACCTGGCGTTGACCCGAGCCATAGGCGATGTCCTTTTGCACGGCGTATCCGCGGCGCGGTACGAGAGCATCGACCATGGCAACCGTTCCGCCGTAGAGCAGCGTTCTGAACCACGCCCTTGCGTTTGCGATTGTTCCGACGGCCATGCGCGCATCCCGATGAAGGCCACTGTTCTAGCAGATGAACAGCGATATTCGCTCAGCTTTTTGCGCGCAGGCTGAGGCGCCAGCGGCGCACTACCTCTTCCAGCGCATTGGTGTCGAAGTCGGTGTTGGTCCAGCCCTTCGAGAAGCCCTCATGGCGGATGGTGGGCAGGCGCGCGGCCTGCACGGTCTTGAACTTCACGCGCATCGGCATGGCCACGCCCTGCCCCAGCACAATGGCCTCGCGGTCGCCCAGAAGCGGCAGGAAGTCCAGCAGGTCGAGCGCGCCTTCATGCGTGTTGGCGCGGATCACAGCCTGATCGCGTTCGGTCGATAAGCGCATGGCGATCACGGTGGAGCATTGGGAGAGAATAGTCGGATCCAACTCAGATGGGCGCTGCGTGATGAGCGCCAGCGATACGCCGTATTTGCGGCCTTCCTTCGCGATACGCGATAGTGCTTGCCGTGTCGGCATGAATTCGTCGCTGTGACCGGTGGGCGCGTAGCGGTGGGCTTCTTCGCAGACGAGCAGCATCGGCGCTGCGCCGTCACTCCACACCGCCAGATCGAAGGCGAGACGCGACAACAGCGAAATCACCACATCGAGAATTTCGGTCGGCACCGATGCCAAGTTGATGACGGTGACAGGCTTGCCGCCGGTCGGAATGCGGAACAGCTGCGAGAGCACCGAGGTCATCGTATCCTCGATCATCAGGCTGCCGAACATGAAGCTGTAGCGCGGATCGGCCACCAGCGTTTCCACGCGCGCCTTGAGGCGGCGATAAGGCGTCGTCGCCTGCGAGCGTTCCAGCTTCCCGAGCTGATCGTCGATGAAGGCGACAATGTCGGACAGGCGGAATGGCGTCGGCGTATCGACGGTAAGGCCGGCGGCTTCGGTGGTACGGCGCAGGCGCGAAGACTGCGCCTCGGAATATTTGCGCTTGGAGATCACCACCGCCTCGCTGAGGATTTCGATTTCCGCGTCGCGCCAATGATCGGTGGAAACAAAGGCGGCGGTGAGTTCTTGAAAGTTCAGCAGCCAGAACGGCAGGCGCAGATTGTTCTGGTCCACCAGCTCGGCCATCTCGCCGAACGCGCCCGGATATTCGTTGTGGACGTCCAGCATCACCACGCGCGCATGCTGATGACCGGCAATCACGCTTTGCAGGATGCAGGTGAGCGCCGAGGACTTCCCGCAACCGGTCGTGCCGACCACGATGAAGTGCTTGCCGAAGAGGTCGTCGATCAGAAGGCGCGCGGGCACACGGCTGTCCTGGAACAGCGTGCCGATATCGATCGCCGCCGAATCCGGATTGGCGTAGACAAGGCGCAGATCTTCCCACTGCGCCAGATGCACCGCATCGCCCACGCTGGGAACGCTGGTAACGCCGCGCCGGAAGGCGCGCAGGCCCATGTCGTCATGGACGATTTCGCCGGCGAGATTGAGCTCGACCAGTTCTATGTCGGTCGTCTGCGTTTCGCGATCTTCCGGCATCGGCGTCGTGACGGCCGAGATGAGTCCCATCACCATGCTGCGCGGCGTCTCGACCTTCATCAGCGCGCCGATCTCGATGCGCCCTTCGTTGCGCTCGCGCGCCTGCGCGTCGATGATCGCCACGGCCTGCGAACCGGATACCGCCACGATGCGCGCGATGCGTGTGGAGGTCGCAAGCGTGATCTCGCCATTCTGTTTGCCCGCGAACGGTGGCGGCGGCGCGTGAGCCGGCTTGGCGGTCATGACGCTTTCCTGAACAAGAACGATTTGGGTTGATTGCGATCGGGCATCTGGTCACTCGCTGTCAGCGGCAGCGTGAACGCCACCATCGTGCCGATATCCGGCGTGCTGGAAATGACCATGCGCCCGCCATGCAGTTCGATCATCGATTTGGTGATGGTAAGGCCAAGGCCGGTGCCTTCGTGCTGGCGGCTGTACTCGGATTGCACCTGCGCAAACGGCTTCAACGCCTGCGCGATCTGTTCTTCGGTCATGCCGATGCCGGTATCGGCAATGGCGATGGTGAGATCGCGGCGGCTTTCGGTCGTAGCGACCAGAACGATGCGTCCGCCTTCCGGCGTGAACTTGTTGGCGTTGGAAAGAAGATTGACGATCGCCTTGCGGATGCGAGAGGTGTCGATCTCCGCCGACGGAAGACCCGGCGCGATCTTCACTTCGAGTATCTGTTTTTTCTGCTCCATCCCGGGCCGCGCGATCTCGACAGCGCCGTCAATCACGTCGTTGAGATCCGCCTGCACGCGATCCAGCTTCAGTGCGCCGCTTTCAATGCGCGAGACGTCCAGCACGTCCGACACGATGCCGAGAAGGTTATGACCTGCCCGCGCGATATGGCCGGCATAGTCAATCGACTGTTCTTGGGAGATCGAAATCTTGTCGGCCTGCGTCAAAAGTTCGGAGAAGCCGATGATGGCGTTGAGCGGCGTGCGCAGCTCATGGGTCATGGTGGCGAGGAAGGCCGACTTGGCCTTGGAGGCGAGCGCGGATTCGATGGCCGCGGCCCGCAGGGCATTCTCCGCCCGCGTGCGCGAGATCAAGCGGCCGAGATCGGCCGCGTAGCGCGACAACAGCGAATTCTTTCGGCGGTAGATTGACGGCGGCCGCACCGGTAACCCCTCGATAGGGGCCCACTGTACGGAGCTGTACCTAAACTCCCGTTAAGCAAGACGGAAAAGTGCCGTTTTGCGGGGTTATTGCCTTGCCCGCCCCCTTCCGCTAAAAGCCTGCCCTTTCCGGGCATATCAGGACTGCCGGGGCCAGATAAAACTCTGGAAAATCAAGGATTTACGACTATGCGCCAGGTACAGG
>JANWJQ010000011.1 GCA_025451875.1 Rhizomicrobium sp. | reverse complement strand
CTTGGGATCAAGGTCGCCTGGACCGACGACGAACGTGCGGGCATGGCGAAGATGGCGACGATGCCGGTCAAGACATTCGCAAGCAAGGACGAAGCCATTGCGCGCTACCTGAAGATTTCGGGCCTCGCCGGTTTCGCCGCGCCGGACTCTCCTGCAGCACTCGCGGGTGTTGTTCAGACAAAGGAAGGCTGGCGCCCGGCCTTCGATCCCGCGACGGCTTCCATCGGACCGCCGCCGATGCGCGAGCTGATCGCAGCGGCGCAGGCACCGATCCATCTTGCGTGCGGGGAGAAAGACCCCATGGTCACGCGTGAACAGATGACGGTCTATGACGCAGACGCGCGCGCGCTGCCGGGCGGCCACAACGCGATGGTGGAGAATGCGAACGCCGTGTGGGACTGGATCGGTGGTTTCGGCGCGTGACGGACGGTTTCGATCTGCGACATCTGCCGCCTGGGTTCTACGACGATCCGTTTCCCGTCTATCGCGCGCTGCGCGAACAAACGCCGGTGCGGCGCATGCCGGATGACAGCGTGTTCCTTACCCGCTACGCCGATATCTCCGCCGTCTATCACGACGCGGAAACCTTCAGCTCCGACAAGAAGCGGGAGTTTGCGCCCAAATACGGCGCAGACTCGCGCCTCTTCCGGCATCACACGACGAGCCTCGTCTTCAACGATGCGCCCTATCACACGCGCGTGCGCCGCTCGATCCTGGGCGCACTGATCCCCAAGGCGCTGCACCGTCTGGAGCCGAAACTGGAAACATTGGTGGCGCGGCTGCTGGATCACGCCGAAGCGAACGGAAGGCTGGAAGCCATCGGCGAATTCGCCGGCGCCATTCCGGTCGAGGTGATCGGCGATCTGCTCGATATTCCCGATGAAGACCGCGCGCCCTTGCGCGACTGGTCGCTCGCGATCCTGGGCGCGCTGGAGCCGGTGTTGTCGGCGGAAGCGAAAGCGCAGGGCGAGGCCGCGCTCGCAGGCTTCCACGCTTATCTTTCGAAACTTATTGCCGAACGCCGCGCCGCACCCGGCGATGCGGAAACCGATGTGCTGACGCGCCTGATCCAGAGCGAAGGCGAGCCTCTGAATGAAATGGAGCTGGCGGAGAACTGCGTCTTCCTGCTCAACGCCGGGCATGAGACGACGACCAATCTCATCGGCAACGCCATCGAATTGCTGGCGCGCTTTCCGGGCGAGCGCGCGCGGCTGATCGCCCAGCCGGATCTGTTGCGATACGCCATCGAGGAAGTGTTGCGCTACGAAAGCTCTAACCAGCTCGGCAATCGCGTCACCACGCGCGAAACCAAGATCGGCGATGAAACACTGGCGGCCGGAACGTTCGTGACCTTGTGCATCGGCGCGGCCAACCGCGATCCGAAGGCATTCGACGATCCGGAGCAGTTCGACATATCGCGCCATCCCAACCGGCACCTCGCCTTCGCGGCGGGGCCGCACAAATGCGCGGGCATGTATCTGGCGCGGATGGAAGCGCGCATCGCGCTCGGCGCGTTCCTGAAACGCCTTCCGGATTATGCGCTGGATGGAAAGCCGGTGCGCAGCCGCCGTGCGCGTTTTCGCGGCTTCACCGAAATGAAGATCAGGCTCCGCTAGGCCAGTTCTCCAGCGTATCGACGAATTTCGACAACCAGGCGTTGGTCTGGAACGCGTCGATCACGCGGTGATCGATGGTGAGGGTCACATAGGCCATCGGGCGGATGACGATCGCATCGTCGCGCACCACCGCCCGCTTCTCCAGCTTGCCGACGCCCAGGATCGCTGATTGCGGCTGGTTGATGATGATCGGCGCGGCCAGCAGCGAACCGGAAACACCGTGATTGGAGATGGAGAAGGTGCCGCCGCGCACATCGTCCTGCGACAGCTTGCCGGTGCGCGCCTTCTCGGTCATTTCGGTCAGGCGCTGCGCGATCTGCAGCAGCGATAATGTCTGCGCGCGATGGATGACCGGAACGATCAACCCCTTCTCGCCCAGCGCGGTGCCGATACCGATATTGATGTCGTCGTAGATGTCGATGCGGTCGTCATACCAGCGCCCGTTCACGGCGGGCGCTGCCTTCATCGCGGCGACACAGGCGGCAACGAAATAGGCCGTGAAGGTGAGGTTCGCGCCGTCTTTCGCGAAGGTATCCTTGTGTCCGGCCCGGTGCGCGGTGATGGCGGAGAAATCGGCTTCGAACATTGCCGTCACATGCGGCGCGACCGCCACCGAATGCGACAGATGCTCGGCGATGCGTCTCCGCATGGAATCGTGCGGCACGCGGGTGATGCCTGCGGCCGGCGCCTTGCTGCGGCGATCCAGTTCGGCCTGAATATCCTCGCGCGTCAGCCGCGCGCCGCTGAACGGCACATCGCGCGCGTCGAGGCCATTGTCGGCAAGCATCTTGCGGATGCCCGGCGGCAATTGCCCGCTCGTAGAAGCAGCGCGCGGCGCGGCGGCTTTCGGCGCGGGAACGCCTTGTGCCATAGCCATCGCAGCAGCTTCGACCGCGCCGCCACTCGTGATGCGGCCCAGTATCGTGCCGGGTTCGACCTCCGCGCCATCCGCGACAAGAATTTCCGACAGCACGCCCGCCGATGTCGCCGCCACTTCGACAGCGACTTTGTCGGTTTCCAATTCGACGATGGGATCATCCACCTTCACGGCGTCGCCGACCTTCTTCAACCACGTCTTGACGACGGCCTTGGTGCCTTCCTGCTCGGTGGGGACGAGGATATCGGTCATAGGCTGGTCAACTCTGCGATTTTCGCCGCGATCTTCTCGACCGACGGCAGCGCCCATTCCATCAGCGCCGGATTGTGCGGGCTCGGTATGTCCGGCATCGCCAAGCGCGATACCGGCGCGTCGAGATCGAAGAAGCATTCCTGCGCCACGACGGCCGCGATCTCCGAGCCGAAGCCAGCGCTGATCAGGTCTTCGTGCACGATCAGGCAACGCCGCGTGCGCTTCACCGACGCGAGCACCGCCTCGCGATCCCATGGCATGAGCGTGCGCAAATCGATGATCTCGACGGACGCGCCTTCCGCCGCCTGCTCGCAACGCTCCACCATCGCGCCCCAGGTGACGATGGTGAGATCGCTTCCCTCCTGCACGATGCGCGCCTTGCCGAAGGGCAACACGAAATCGTCGCCCGGATAGGGACGGCGCGCGCTGGTCGCATCCAGCATCGCGCGATGCTCGAAAAAGATCACCGGATCGTTGCCGCGCAAGGCGCCGCGCAACAGGCCCACCGCATCTTCCGCATTGGAAGGGACGGCCACTTTCCAGCCCGGCGAATGCACGAACTGCACTTCGTTGGTCTGGCTGTGCCAGGGATCGCCGCATTTGAAGAAGCCGATCGGCATACGCACGACCATCGGCGCGGCGAAACGGTTGTTGGTGCGCCAGCGCATGGTGCCGCAATCGTTGAGCTGCTCCATCGCCGGATCGGCATATTTGCGGAACTGGATCTCCGGCACCGGCATCAAGCCGGCGATCGCCATGCCGACTGCGCGGCCGATGATGCCCTCTTCCGACAGCGATGTGTCGAACACGCGCGCGACACCAAACTTTTCTTGAAGCCCCAACGTCACGGCATGCACGCCACCCTTGGGGCCGACATCTTCGCCGAACACCAGCACGCGCGGATTGACCGCGAGCTCATGGTCTAGTGTGCGGCGGATGGCTGTGACCATGTTGATGCGCTGGCCTTCCGGCTGCGCAACTTCGTTCGCGGCGGGCGCCTTGTATCCGGCATTCGCCTGCCCGCCCTTTTCCTGCATCTCGCCTTCGAAGAAGACGTTCTCAATCGTGCGTTCCGGATCGGTGACGGGACGCGCTTCCGCACTCACGCGCGCCTGTTCAACGGCGCTCTGCGCATCGGCAGCAATCTTGTCCCATTCTTTCGAATCGAACAGCGCCTGCAGCTTGGGCAGCGGATCGCGCGCCCATTCCGATTTCACGAACTCTTCGGACTTGTAGGTCTGCGTGTCCTGGAAGGAATGGCCTTCGAGGCGTGGCACCATGAGGCGCAGCAATACCGGCGCGCGTTGTTCGCGCACAAACGTCACGGCTTCGTCGATCAGCGAGGCCGCTTCTTCGGGATTGGTGCCGTCACCCGCGATGACCTTCAATCCGCCAAAGCCGGACAGGTTCGCTGCGATGTTCGCGCCCGGCGTCTGCAAGGTGCTCGGCACCGAAATGCCGTAACCATTGTCTTCTATATAGAAGAGCATCGGCAGCTTGAGCGTGGTCGCCATGGTGAGCGCGGACCAGAAGCCATTGGTCGCCACCGACGCATCGCCGCCCAGGGCCACCGCAATGGCATCGCCGCAATCTTTTTCCTTCAATACCTTCGTGCGATATTCCAGCGCCTGCGCCCATCCGGCCGTCGGTGTGTATTGCGCGCCGACGCCGCCGCACATCGGCAAGGCGCTCGCGCCGGTCTTGTTGGGATAATTGAACACTGCACCGATATCGCGGCCATCGCTGTAACCACCGGCGCGCGCCATGCTCGATCCCAACGCATCCGCCGGATCGACGCCGAGCGCCAAGAGAATGGGACGCGAGCGGTAATAGCCGCAGATCGCATCCTCGCGGCGCGTCAGCTGCAAGCCGAGAAGGATCTGCGCCATGTCGTGGCCGCGGGCGGAGAACTGGTAGAAAATCTTGCGCTCGGGAACGAGCGTCTTCTCTTCCAGCGAATCCAATGCGCGCGAAACGTGCAGGTGATACGCCACCTTCCGCCAGTCCGGCGTGGTGTTGGTCAAGGATGACGTCCCGGTCTTCGGCGCAGCCGACATTCCGGTTTCCTTTTGCTGGCGTTCGCGCTAATTCATTAACCGAACGGACGGTCAATTATCAACTGCGATCTTCCGGAGAGCCTGTAGGGCGTAGCGGAGAAGCTGAATGGCGCGCACACAATCGGCCGATTATGCGATCCGACGGGAAGCCATTGTGGACCAAGCCGCGGAACTGTTCGCAGAGCGCGGATTCCTGGGAGCGTCCATCGCGGACCTGGCGGATGCGCTGAAGACGTCGAAATCGCTGATCTATCATTACTACGACTCGAAAGAGGACATTCTCTTCGATGTGATGCACTCGCATGTGAAGGCGCTGCTGGATCAGGCGGAAGCGATTGCCGCCAAGCCGCTGTCACCGCGCAAAAAGCTGCAGACCCTCACCCACGCCTTCATGGAGTTGTATGTGGACGCCGCCGCGCGTCAGCGCGTGTTGTTGAACGAGCTTTCGCGATTGCCGGTCGAACAACGAAAGATCGTCGTCGACATTCAGCGCCGCCTCATTGAGATTGTGGAAAAGACGATCGCGGAATTGCGACCCGATCTTTCCGGCCGCGGGGCCCTGAAGCGGCCGAGCGCCATGCTATATTTCGGCATGATCAACTGGATGCACACATGGCTCGACCCTGACGGCAAGGCTAAGCCTCAGCGCATCGCCGATCTGGCGGTCAACACATTCCTGGACGGCATCGAGAAAGCCGAATTGCCCTAATCCGCGGCGTGGACAGCGCCGCCATGGCTGTAGGCTTTGCGGGCGATCCAGATCACGCCGATCAGGACCACGCTGAGCCAGCCGGAAATCCAGAACAGATCCAGCGACGACAGCAGATAGGCCTGCTGCATCATGTTGTGCGCCAGCACGCCATAGGATTGCAGATCTGTGAGCCCGAAGCTGTGCAAATGCGCGACCGCCTGCTGCATGATGGGATCGAAGACCGAGGAATGATCCGCCATCCGGCTCTGATGCAGCGCCTCGCGGCGGTCCCACAATGTCGTGATGATCGAGGCGGCGAAGCCGCCGGCGGTGATGCGCGCGAAGTTGGAGATGCCGGATGCGGACGGAATACGCTCCGGCGGAATGCCATCTAGCGAGATGGTGAGCAGCGCGACGAAGAAGGTGCTCATGGCGATGCCCTGCACCAGCATGGGCATGACGAAATCCCAGAAGCCGGCATCCTGCGTGTAACCGGCGCGCATGAAATAGGAGACGGCGAAGGCCGCAAAGGCCACGGTTGCCATGATGCGCGAATCGATCTTGGCCATAAAGCGCGCGGCGATCGGCGTGAGCACGACGGCCACGGCGCCGCTGGGCGCCGCCACCAGTCCCGCCCATGTTGCGGTATAGCCGACATTGGTTTGCAGCCACAGCGGCAGCAACAGCACATTGGCGAAGAACAACGCGTAACCCAGGCAGAACGCGATCGTGCCGAAGGTGAAGTTCCAGAATTTGAACAGCGAGAGATCGACGACGGGATGGTCTTCCGTCAGTTCCCAAATCAGGAAGGCGCAGAAGCCGATCGCGGCGATGATCGCCTCGATAATGATGGAGGTAGAGGAGAACCAGTCCGCATCCTTGCCGGTGTCGAGCATGACCTGCAGCGAGCCGACCCAGATGACCAGCAATCCAAGGCCGATCGTGTCGATGGGGAGCTGGCGCGTGGGCGTTTCGCGGTTGGAGAGATTGGTCCAGCACAGGAACGCCGTGACCAAACCCACCGGCACGTTGATGAGGAATATCCAGCCCCAATGATAATTGTCGGAGATATAGCCGCCGAGGATCGGGCCCATGATCGGCGCGACCAGCGTCGTGATGGACCAGATGCCAAGTGCAGTCGCGCGCTTGTCCGGTGGGAAGATCGAGATGAGAAGCGCCTGCGATCCGGGGATCATCGGGCCGGATACCGCGCCTTGCAGGATGCGGAATGCGATCAGCGACGGCAGGCTCCAGGCGATGCCGCAGAGGAACGACGCCAGCGTGAAGCCGAGCACGGCGAACACGAAGGTGCGCACCACGCCGTAGCGCTGCATCAGCCAGCCAGTGAGCGGCACAGCCACGCCGTTCGCTACCGCAAAGCTAGTAATGACCCAGGTGCCCTGATCCGTGGACGCGCCGAGATTGCCGGCGATGGTCGGCAGCGACACGTTGGCGATGGACGAATCCAGCACCTGCATGAACGTGCCGAGCGCCAGCGCGATCGAGGTGATCGCAAGCTGGGCGCCCGCGAGCGGTTTGAGTTGAGGCTGACCCGGACCGCTCATGACTCTTTCACGCGCCGTTCTGCGCGATGATCTGCTGGATCAGGCGGTTCACGGCGGTTTCGTCGTAATCGCCGATGTAACCACGAACTTCGTGCTTGTTGCTTGGCACGCCGACCGAGGCCCCCGATGTATCAGCCACATCTACGCTGACATCGACCGACAGGCCCACGCGCAACGGATGATCGCGCAACTCCTTCGGATCGAGTGCGATGCGCACCGGCACGCGCTGCACGATCTTGATCCAGTTGCCGGATGCGTTCTGCGGCGGCAGGAGCGCGAACGCGCTGCCCGAACCGGCGCCGAGGCCCAGCACCTTGCCGTGATAGGTCACACTGCCGCCATAGATGTCCGCACTCACCGTCACCGGCTGGCCGATGCGCATGTCTTCCAGCTGGCCTTCCTTGAAGTTGGCATCGATCCACACCGTATCGAGCGGCACGACCGCCATCAGCGGCGTTCCGGCAGCGACCTGCTGGCCCACCTGCACGGTGCGCTGCGCCACCACGCCATCTACTGGCGCGTACAGCTTCATGTGCGAGAGCGTGATCGCTGCCGAACGCAGCGCCGCGATAGCGGCAAGCACGTCGGGGTTGGTCGAGACTTTAGTACCTTGTACAGCCGCCTGCGCTTGCGCCAATCCGCTTTCTGCAGCTTTGACACTGGCTTCCGCACCTGTCACCGCATCGCGCGCGTGGTTGAGTTCTTCCCGCGAAACGGAATCGCCCGCGGTTGTGCGGCGGCGATAATCCTCCTGCGCCTGCGAAAGGTTCACGCGGGCCGCGTTCAACTGCGCGCGATACTGATCGACCTTGGAGAAATTGGTACGGGTACCGCGCACGGCGCGAGCGAGATCGGCTTTCGCCGCATCGAACGCCGTTTGGGGACGCACCGGATCGAACTGGATCAGAAGCTGCCCGCGGCGCACCGTTTGCGTGTTATCGGCGTAAAGCGCCACCACCGTTGCCGGATCGCGGCTGGTGATCGAAACGACATCGCCGCCGACATAGGCATCATCGGTCGAAACGAAATGGCGCGCGTAGACCAACCAGTAAAGGCCGTAAAGAACAAGTGCCACCACGACCACGGCACCCAAAATGGTGAGCCATTTGCGGCGCGCGCTTTGCGCGTCAGTCGCGCCTTCCGAATTGGGGTATTTCATTGGCCGTTGTCCCGATTGTTGGAAGCCATGTTGGAATTCTTGGGCGCGTAACCGCCGCCCAGCGCCATCAGCAGCGAGACGCGCGACGACAGAAGATCGGCGGAGATCGAAGCGTCCTGCCGCTTCGCCTGAATAAGGACGTCCTCGGCGCTCAGCACATTGAGCTGCGGAGAAAGCCCGCTGCGATAGCGCCGCGTGGCGAGATCGAAGCTCGCGCTGGAAGCACGCAACGCTTCGCCCTGCTGCGCCGCCTGCCCTTCGAGCGACTGAATCTGCGTGATCGCATCCGCGGTCTGTTTCACGGCCGTAACGACGGACTGGTTGTAGTTCGCGACTGATTCATCCAGCTGCGCCGTTGCGCCCGCATATTTGGCGCGCAATTCGCCGGCATCGAAGATCGGCAGATGGATCGCAGGGCCGATGCCGTATTGACCGGAGCCGCCGCTGAACAAGGTGCTCAAACCGATGGCGGCAAAGCCCGCCGCGCCGATGAGATTGATGTCGGGATAGAACGCTTGATGCGCCGCGTGACGGCCGGCTGTGGCGGCATCGATGCGCGCTTCGGCCGCGGCGATGTCTGCGCGGCGTGCCAGAAGATCGGCGGGCAGAACGGCGGGCAGCGCAAGTGCGCTTCGATTCAGGTTCGGCCGGGCGATGTTGTACGCGTCCGTGCCGCGGCCGATGAGGGCCGCGATCTGATGCACCGCGAGGTCACGTACGGCCTGCGCACGGATCAAGTCTTCCTTCGCGATGGCTAGCAGCGCTTTCGCCTGCTCGTCCGATGCCTTGCTGTCCAGGCCGCTATTCACGCGCCCAGCGGTGAGGCGCAGAACACCCTCGCGCTGCCTGACGGTTTCGTCGGCGACATCGGCCAGCAGGTAGGCGCGATCGAGCGATATGTACACCTGCGTAACGGTGCCCGCGAGCACAAGGCGCGCGGCTTCTGCATCCAGCGCGGCGGCTTCGGCGCCGGAGCGCGCGGCATCGACCTCTGCAGCCTCCTTGCCAAACAGGTCGAGCGACCACGACAGATTGGCCTGCACCTGGCCATACCACCGCATCGTTCCACCGAAGGGCGGAGGGATGATGTAATTGCTGCTGAAATGCGTGCGCTGCTCCTGCCCGTCGAGCGTGAGCTGTGGATAGGTCGCCGCGCGGCTCACGGAAAGCTGCGCCTGCGCTTCGCGCATGCGGGCGAGTGCGACTTGCAAAGTGGGGCTTCCGGCGAGCGCCTGATCGACCAGCGCATCGAGCTGCGGATCGCCGAACGCCTTCCACCAGGCATCTTTGATCTGCGGCGAAGGGGCGGCGCTCAAGCCGAGAGACTGAGGCTTGAGCGCCGTCTGGCTCGGGACAGTGGATGGGGCGTCCACGCATCCGGCCAATAGGGTTGTTGCGAGCAGGAGACCGATAAGCCGTTTCATTTCACGGCCCTCTTCTTTTCTTTGACGGCGGGTTCATGCATCGGCTCCGCCTCCAGCCGCGCGATCAGGCGTGTCATCAAAGCGAGAAGCTGTTTGACCTCCTGCGCGGAGAATTCGTCCGTCACGCGATTCCAGAAATCGACGATCGGCGGCACATGCATCTTGGCGACGGCTTTGCCTTGCGGCGTCAGGATCAGTTTCACCACGCGACGATCGGATTTGCTCCGCTCGCGGCGCAGAAGCCCGCGCTTCTCCAGTTCATCGACCACGCGGGTGACCGCACCGGCATCGTGATTGAGGTGACGGGCAAGATCGGCGCTGGTTTCGGCTACGCCTTCGCGCAAGCCCATCAGCGAAATCCATTGGGTAAAGGTCAGGTCCTGGTCCGCGAAGATCGCTTCGGCGTGCGGATTTGTCAGGTTCTGCACCCGGCGGGTGAGATAGCCCATCGACTGACGACAATGGAAATTGTCGGCACGGAAATAGGGTTTTGGCATCGGTGCCCGCTCAATCAACTGCCAAAACAATGGTTGCCTAAGCAATCATTTTCAAGCGGAAGGCCATGCGTGGCGCGCAAACGGGGTGCGCGACGGATGCTGTCACAAAATGGAATGCCCCTGATCCAGACGCGGGAAAACGCACTAAAGCGTTGGAATCGTTTCACCTGGCCGGTAACGGCGCTCGATGTGGCCCGTCAGGTCTTCCGGATAAAAGTAAACTTGTCGCAGTTCGCCGCGCGCGTAACGGATGGCTTCGTCGTTGAAATGGGGCGATTTGGGATCACCACTCTCCCCGCCCGCCGTGATAGCGACAGCGCGAATCTTCGGTCCGAATTCCACAACGGCGGCGAAGCTATTTCCCGATGTCCCGTAATAGCGTTTCGTATTCGGGTAGCGCCTGGCCCCGAAGGACGCGAGCGAACCCCAGCGCGAGGACACGAAGGGCACAGGGATGCTCGGCAAGGCATCGTCGAAATGCGGCTCGATGGTATCGGTAACGCGCTGGAAGCGATTGATCTCACCCCATGGCGTGCGCCAATTGCCGAAATCCTTCTGCAAACGGTCGGATGCTTCGGCGAGCGCCTTCAGCTTCTGCACCGCGGTCGCGTGATCGGCCATGTAATCGTAAGGGTTGGTGCCTTGCGCCTTCGCGGCCTCGATTGTCTCGTCCCACAGCGTGTCGCCCCAGAACACGGCGAGCGATGTCGCCAGCGAATGATCCGACCATTTGAAATCCCAATCGCGCAGCAGCGCGACCTGGTCTTTCAACCGCGCCTTCAACGGATCGTGGCCTGACAGATCGTCATAGGCTTTCAACAGCGTGGGAACGAGGCGCGCAAATGCGGGCATGTAAGGATCGAAGGCGGAGGCGAGCAGCGACTCCAAGGTGAAGTTCTTCTGACTCGACAGCACGCGGATCGCATGGAGGCCGCGCGGCGTCTCGCCTACCGTATCCATATATTTGGGATAGCTCGCCTGCCTGGGACTATCCGCGCCCGCCGCCGAATAGGGCCAGTTGTTGGTGTTGTAGAGCCAGCCGTTCTTCGGATTCACGACCTGTGGCAGATCGGTGAGCGACGTCAGTCCCTGCCAGTCTGTTGCGGGATTGGAGCCATCCACCGGCTGGGTGTAATCGAACTTGTCGTCCCGCTTGGGCATGAATTGCGGCAACAGCAACGCCGTCTCGCCCTTGGTATCGGCAAAGATCGTGTTGTTCGAGGAGTTGGCGCCCAGCGCCGCCACTTTCATATAAGACGCAAAGTCGGTCGTTTTGGTGCGCAACCAACTCTGCTCTAGCGCGGCAATCGGTGTGTTCATGAGCGCAATGCTGATCCACTTGCCGTTCGCTTCGCGCACGATGGGGCCGTGACTGGTATAGTAGGTGGTGAAATTGCGCACCGCGCGACTGCCATCGGCTTTGCGATAAGGCACGGCGATGGTCTTTTCGCCCATCGGCCGAACCTCATTGCCATAGCGATAGAAAAGCTTGCCGTCCCTGTGCACGACGTCTTCAGCAAACTCATCGACATTGTCGACGGCGCTGGAGGTATGCATCCAGCCGGCATGTTTGCTGAAGCCTTGGTATATAAAGAACTGCCCCCAGGTCACCGCACCATAGGCATCCAACCCTTCATCGCTCGTCATCTGCAATTCGGAGCGGAAGAAGAACGTGGTGTGCGGATTGATGAGCAGCAGCGCGTGGCCGTCGCGCGTATCGGATGGAGAAATGGCGATGCCATTGGAGCCGCGCGGCTCATGGAAGATCAGCCCGCGCTCGTCGTCGGTCATGCCGAGCTTGCGGTTGCCGTAGAAGTTTTCAAGCGGCGTGAGCATCACCCGCTCGATATCGCCGCCGATGCTGCCCTCGCTGAACGAGAGCGCCATCCATGGCTCGAAATGCGCGATCAGGCGCGGCTTCACGCCCGGATGTTTCGCCAGATAGAAATTCAATCCATCCGCCCACGCATCCATCAGCGTCTTCAACCATTCCGGACTTTTGGCATAGTCGGCTTTCAACACATCCGGATCGATAAACAGTTTCTGCCGCAGATCCTGCCAGATCGCATGCTCGCCTTCCGCTTCCGCCGTGCGGCCCAGCGCAGTGATGTAGTTGGTCTCGACGCGATTGAAGTCATCTTCGGCCTGCGCGTAGGCCATGCCGAATACCGCATCTGCGTCACTCTTGCCGTGGACATGCGCGATGCCCCAATCGTCGCGCACGATCTCCACGCGCGCGGCTTCGGCGCTCCAGCGCGCGTCATCTGAGGCGCTGGCCGCCGACGCCATGAACGTCACCGAAAAGATCGCGAGAAAGCCAAGCGTGCGCATGGATGCCCCAATGAACCGGTGCATGCAAATCTGAAACATGCCGCCCGCGATGTCGATTCCGGCAACGTCTTGTGCGGCGCGGCGAATGGACCGAAAAAGGAATCGCAACTTGCGGAGACGATCATGCGCTTCCTGCGCGCCAGTGGACGGACGGCTGTGCCGTGGAAAAACGGCGGCGGCACGACAAACGAAGTCGCGGTGTTTCCGCAAGGCGCTGGTTTCGACGATTTCGGCTGGCGCATCAGCATCGCGGATATTTCGCGCGGTGGTCCCTTCTCGCAATTTCCCGGCATCGACCGGACATTGGCGATGCTGAAGGGCCGCGTCTCGCTGTCCATTGCTGGACGTGACGCCGTCGCGCTCTCCGCCGACGCGCCGCCGGTGGCATTTTCCGGCGACGTTTCGACAAGCGCCGAACTCATCGACGGCGCGGCAACCGACTTGAATGTGATGACACGGCGCGGTGCGTTCGGCGCAGGCATGACGCGCCGAAGCTGCGCAGAACCGGTTACGACGGCCTCCGATGCCGTGGCGACGTTCCTCTTTCCGCTCACGGCCGCGACACTGCGCGATACCCTTGCCGACATCCCACTCGTCCTGGGCGATGCCATCCTCCTTGCCGCGGGCGAGTCGGCCGAGCTGCATGCCCAGCCCAATGCGGATCTCTATGAGGTCGCGATATTTCGGGCCGGAAACCCTGGCTAAAAAGGCGCTAACCACGCGCGATTTTGCTCTAGCCGGGTGGCCCAAATCGGCGCATGATTTCGCCACTAAGCGGGTCGCAGAATCCGCCTTGGGAGGAAACAATGGCCTTGGTCCATCACGAACCGGACCGGACGCACGATCTTTCGATCGTCGCCTTGGTGTTGGTCGTTTTCGCAATTATCGCCGCCGCCGTGCCCTGTCTGAAAATGGCGGTTGATCAGTTGTTCGCTTTGATCTGACAGACGACAGCTCGATGTTCCATCGGCACCCGCGCACGGAACCTCCGCAGCGGTGCGAAATATAATTTCATAACATCCGAAATTGTCACATGCGCCCGCCGCATAGCCATTCAAAATGGTGTGCTGACACCTAGATTATTGCGGTTGCGAAGGCTACGCAGGGGTCTGTCAGCCGTTCCGCTGCGGCAGCCAATTCTCCATCCGCCTTGGGCGATCCTCTGCATGAGTCACGACATCACAAAGACCACCGGCCTGAGCATCGCTTTGCTCGGATGCCTTCTCGTCACCGGCTGCGGACAAGGTGCGCCGCCCAAGCGTCCACCACCGACGGTTGGTGTTGTTGTGGTCAAGCAAGAGCCCACGCAACTCACCGCCGAACTTCCCGGTCGTACGGATTCCTTTGCGGTGTCGGATGTGCGCCCGCAAGTGGGCGGCATATTGCTCAAACGCCTGTTCACCGAAGGCGCACTCGTGAAAGCGGGGCAGCCGCTCTATCAGATCGATCCGGCGCCCTATCAGGCCGCGCTGGACAACGCATCGGCCGCGCGAGTCACTGCGCAAGCAAAGGCGCAACGCTACGCCGCGCTGGTGAAACTAAACGCCGTCGCACCGCAGGATTACGACGATGCTCTCGCGGCCTATAAGCAGGCGCTCGCCAATGAGAAGACGGCGCGCATCAATTTGGGCTACACCAAGATTGTTGCGCCGATCAGCGGGCGCATCGGCCGCTCATCCGTAACCGAAGGTGCGCTGCTGACCGCGGACCAGACGACCGCGCTCGCCACCATCCAGACGCTTGATCCGATCTATGTGGACATCACCCAGTCGAGCGTCGAACTGCTAAACCTCAAACAGGCGATGCAGGGCGGAAACCTCACGCGCAACGGCCCCGCTTCGGCGCGCGCGACGCTGACGCTGGACAACGGCACGCAATATCCGACGCCCGGCTCCCTGCAGTTCAGCGAAGTCACCGTCGACCAGACGACCGGCGCAGTGACGCTCCGCGCAATCTTCCCCAATCCGAGCGACGTCCTGCTGCCAGGCATGTTCGTGCGCGCCACAATCATCGAAGGCGTGGATCCGCATGCGATCCTCGTTCCGCAGCAGGGCGTGAGCCGCAACGAAAAGGGCGATCCCACGGCGCTCGTGGTCGACAACAAAGGCATCGCGCGCTTGCGCCTGATCACCACGTCCCGCGCCATTGGCGACAAGTGGCTGGTTACGTCAGGCCTGAAGGCCGGTGACAAGCTGATCGTCGAAGGCCTCCAGAAAGTGCAGCCCGACACGCCGGTCAATGCCGTTCCCGCCTCCTTTGTGAAGAACCCGCAGGCAGGCGCGCACTAATGGGTTTGTCGCAGTTCTTCATCGAACGGCCGGTCTTCGCCTGGGTGATCGCGATCGTGATCGCCCTGATGGGCGTGCTTGCGATCCGTACCCTGCCGGTTACGCAATATCCCACGATTGCACCGCCGGCGGTGAACATCTCCGCGACCTATCCCGGCGCCGCTGCGGAAACGGTGCAAAACTCCGTCACGCAGGTGATCGAGCAGCAGCTCACCGGCGTGGACAATCTTCTCTATTTCTCCTCGTCCTCGAGCTCGAACGGACAGGTTTCGATCACCGCCACTTTCGCGCCGGGCACCAATCCGGACATCGCGCAGGTACAGGTGCAGAACAAGGTGCAACAGGCGCTGCCGATCCTGCCGCAGGAAGTGCAGCAGCAGGGCGTCGTCGTCCAGAAGTCGCAATCCAGCTTCCTTCTGATCGTCGCGCTGTATGACGACAGCGGCCGCTACACCAATGTCGACATCTCAGACTTCCTCGCGAGCAAGCTGCAGGATCCGCTGTCGCGCGTATCCGGCGTAGGCCAGGCGCAGGTGTTCGGCTCGCCCTATGCGATGCGCATCTGGCTCGATCCGTTCAAGCTGAACAGCTTCGGCCTGACGCCGGGCGATGTGCAGAACGCGGTGCAGGCGCAGAACGTGCAGGTTTCCGCGGGCGAGCTTGGCGCGCTGCCTGCCGTCAAAGGTCAGCAACTCGATGCAACCGTCACCGCGCAATCGCGTTTGGAAACGCCGCAGCAGTTCCGCAACATCGTGCTGAAAGCCACGCAGAACGGCGCGACGGTGCGCCTTGGCGATGTGGCGCGCGTGGAACTTGGCGCGCAGAGCTACGCCGTCACCAGCCGCATGAACGGCCATCCCGCCGCCGGTATCGCGATCCAGCTTGCGCCCGGCGCCAATGCGCTCACCACGGCGGATGCGGTGAAAGCCAAGGCTACGGAATTGTCTTCGACCTTCCCGCCCGGCGTGAAACTCGCCTTCCCGGTCGACAACACCACCTTCATCCGCCTGTCGATCAACGACGTGATCAAGACGCTGGTGGAAGCAACCCTGCTCGTCATCATCGTGATGTTCGTGTTCCTGCAGAACTGGCGCACCACGCTGATCCCCGCCATCGCCGTGCCGGTGGTGCTGCTGGGTACCTTCGGCGTGCTGGAAGCCTTCGGCTATTCGATCAATACCCTGACCATGTTCGCGTTGGTGCTTGCCATCGGTCTGCTGGTGGACGACGCCATCGTTGTTGTCGAGAACGTCGAGCGCATCATGCGCGAGGAAGGCCTCGGCCCCAAGGAAGCCACCAAGAAATCCATGAGCGAAATCACCGGCGCGCTGATCGGCATCGCGCTGGTGCTCTCCGCCGTGTTCCTGCCGATGGCCTTCTTCGGCGGATCGACGGGCGTGATCTATCGGCAGTTCTCCGTTACCATCGTGTCTGCCATGGTGCTGTCGATCACGGTCGCGCTGATCCTGACGCCCGCGCTTTGCGCCACTCTGCTCAAGCCGATCCCCAAGGATCAGCACGAACGGCATGGCCGCTTCTTCACCTGGTTCAACGAGACCTTCGAATATGGCCGCGAGCGCTATCGCCATGCCTTGCAGCGCTTCCTCGGCTGGGTCCGCCCGGCCCTGCTGATCTATGCCGGCATTCTCGTCGTGCTGGTCCTGCTGTTCATCCGCCTGCCGACCGCGTTCCTGCCGGAAGAAGATCAGGGCGCGGTGCTGACGCAGTTCACCCTGCCCGTGGGCGCCACCCAATCGCGCACGCTCGCTGTCGCCAAGCAGGTCGAGCATCACTACATGGTGGACGAGAAGAAGAATGTCGATGTCGTCTTCGTCGTCGCCGGTTTCAGTTTCGCGGGCGCGGGACAGAACTCCGGGCTCTCTTTCGTGCATTTGAAGCCATGGAACGAGCGTTCCGGCTCCGACAACCACGCGCAGGCCATCGTGCAGCGCGCGATGAAATCCTTCTCGCAGATTCGTGACGCGATGGTGTTTGCGCTTGTGCCGCCGGCGGTGCAGGAGCTTGGGCAATCCTCCGGATTCGATCTGGAAATGGAAGACCGCGGCAATCTTGGCCATGATGGGCTGATGAAAGCGCGCAACCAGTTCCTTGCGCTCGCCGCGAAAGATCCGATCCTCGCCGGCGTGCGCCCGAACGGCCTCGACGACACGCCGCAGCTCAAGATCGACATCGATCAGGAGAAAGCCACCTCCCTTGGCCTTTCGCTGTCCGACATCAACGACACGCTCAGCGCCGCATGGGGCGGGCACTTCATCAACGATTTCGTGGATCGCGGACGCGTGAAGCAGGTCTATATGCAGGCCGATGCGCCCTACCGCATGGTGCCGGAAGACCTTTATCGCTGGTATGTGCGCAGCGCATCCGGCGAGATGGCGCCGTTCTCGTCTTTCGCGACGTTCAAATGGGCGCTCGGTCCGGCAAAGCTTGAACGTTATAATGGCGTCGGTTCGCTGGAGATTCAGGGTACGCCCGCACCGGGGCAGAGCTCCGGCACCGCTATGGACGAAGTCACCAAGCTCTTCCAGCAATTGCCCAAGGGCGTTGGTCTGGAGTGGACAGGCCTTTCCTATCAGGAACGCCAGGCCGGCTCACAGACCTATGCGCTTTATGGAATTTCGGTTCTCGTCATCTTCCTGCTGCTCGCGGCGCTGTATGAAAGCTGGTCGATCCCGGTCTCGGTGATGCTGGTCATTCCTTTGGGCATCGTTGGCGCGATCATCGCGGCCACACTGCGCGGCCTCTACAACGACATCTATTTCCAGGTCGGCCTTGTGACGACGATGGGCCTGTCTGCGAAGAACGCGATCCTCATCGTGGAATTCGCGGTGGATGCGCAGAAGCGCGGTGAATCCATCCGCGATGCGGCGGTGGAAGGCGCGCGGCTGCGCTTGCGTCCAATCCTGATGACGTCGCTGGCGTTCATCGCCGGCGTGATGCCGCTGGTGGTGTCGAGCGGCGCGGGCGCGGCGAGCCAGAACGACATCGGCACCGGCGTGGTGGGCGGCATGCTCACGGCCACGGTGCTGGCGATCTTCTTCGTACCCCTGTTCTACGAAATCGTGCGCGAGCGCTTCAAAGACAAGAGAGCCGACGAACCGAAAGCGCCCGCCAAAGTGTAACCGCTAATTCTGCGGTCCGGTTCGGCCGAAACGCGCGGCCAGCGACGGCAGCAGGAACAGATTGAGGATCGTCGAGCTGGCGAGGCCGCCCAGCACGGCAATCGCCATCGGCCCGCTGATCTCTTGACCCGGTTGGTTGATCGCAATGGCTAGCGGCGCAAGGCCCATCGCGGTCAAGATCGCGGTCATCAACACGGGTGCGAGCCGTTCATTTGCACCGAGGATCAGGGTCGCGCCGTCCCACGGCCGGCCTTCCTGCGTCACAAGCTGCTCATAATAGGAGAGCAGCAGAATGGCGTTGCGCGCGCTGATGCCGAATACCGTCACCAATCCCACCAACGCGCCCAGCGAAAGCCCGATTCCGGCGTAATAGATCGCGAGGATGCCACCGATCAGGCTGAACGGCAGGTTCGCCATCACCAACCAGACATCGCCTCGCCAACGCAAGCCGACCAGAAGAATGACGAACACCAGCGCAAGCGCCAGCGCGGAATAGAAGACAAGCTCGATGCGTGTGTGCTGCTCCGCCGCGGCTGCGCCGGAAAACTCCACATGCACGCCAGGCGGAACGATGCCTGCGTTCGCGATGCGATCGCCCGCTTCCGACACGGCGCCTTGCAGCGAACGGTTGCTGACATTGAACGTGATCGGCACAAAGCGCAGCCCATTCTCATGCAGAATGCTATAGCGGCCTTCGGCGGGGGTGATCTTCGCGACGCTGGACAGCGGCACCGGTCCGAACGCGCCGCCGATCGTAAGATCGCGCAACTGGTTGGGCTGCTGCCGCCAGCTATCCGAAAGCTGAATGAGCACGTTCACCGTCGCCGTTCCGGCGTAAGCCTCGCCGACCTGCGTGCCCGCATAGTCGGACGCGACGGTATCCAGAACGTCTTGTGCTTTGAGGCCCGTGGCGGCGAGTGCATTGGGATCGGGCGTCACATCCAGCACCGGCATGCGGCTCTGGCGTTTGAACTGCAGATCGACAATGCCCGGCTCCCGCCCAAGCACATTCACAGCTTTCGAGGCCGTAGCGTCGAGCGTATCGAGATCGTCGCCAAACAGCTTGATCGCCACCTGTGCGGTCTGGCCCGTCAGCGTCTCGCTGATGCGGTCGCCGAGGAAGGTGACCACTTCGCTCTGGATGCCGGGGTAACGCCCGACGATCTGGCGAATCTGCGCTTCCGCCTTTGCCTGATCGACATACACATCGGGACGCAACTCAACCTGGAATTCGCTTTGATGCGGACCGAAGGTGTCGTCGGAATCTTCCGCGCGGCCTACCTGCTGCTCAACGGTTGCGACATAAGGGAGCGCCATCATGTCCGCGCTCATGCGCTTGCCCAGCGCCAGCATCTCATCGATGGATGTGCCGGGCAGCGTGCTTGTTACCTGCACCACGAGATGGCCTTCACGGAATTCGGGCAGGAAGGTTCCGCCCAGCGTGGACAGGAGCCACAGAGACGCCGCGAAAGCTGCGCCCACAAGCGTCATTGGAATATAGGTATGATCGTAGAAAAACTCGATCAGTCTTGCCTGGATACGCTTGAGTAGAAGAACCCAACCCGCATCGACATGGGCGTCTTCCGGATAGAGCAGCAGCGCGGACAATGCCGGTGTCGTCGTCAGCGCGACCACCAAAGACGCAGCGACCGACAGCATGAAAGCCAGCGCCAGCGGACCGACGAAGCGTCCCTGGACGCTGGACGACAGCAGTTCCGGCAGGAAGACCGCGAGCACCACCAGCGTTGCGTAGAAAATGGGGCCATGAACCTCGAACGACGCGTTGCGGATGACATCTATACGCGACAGCGGCTCGCGCGACTGCGCATTGTCGCGCAGGCGGCGCAGGATGTTCTCCACGCTGACCACCGCATCGTCCACCAGCACGCCGAGCGCGACGATCAATCCGCTGAGGGTCATCGTGTTCAGCGTGTAGCCGAAATAGTCCAGCACCCCGATGGCGGCCAGCACCGACAGCGGGATGGAGATAAAACTGATGATCGCTGAACGCATGTCGCGCAGGAACGCATAGAGCGTGAAGAAGATGAGTAGCGCGGCGATGGCCATGGAGCGTTCAAGCCCGCCCAACGCACGCTCGATGAACGTCGCAGGCTGATGCAGCGTCGGATAGAGTGTGATGCCCTGCGCCTTGAGGCTGGGCGCGAGCCCCTTCAACGCCTGTTCGACAGCGCGCGTCGTCGCCAGCGTGTTCGCACCCGACTGGCTGGACACGGAGAATAGAACGCCCGGCATGCCCTGGATCAGCGCATCGCCCGTACGCTGCGCCGGCTTTTGCTCGATCGTGGCGACATCACGCAACCGCACGGGCGTTCCGTTGCGAACCCCGAGGATGCCATCGCCGATGATGCGCACATCGGGCGACGGCGTCGGGGTCTGGATAAGGATGCGCTGTCCTTGCAGATCGATGAAACCCGCACCGCGCAAGGCCAACGCCGCCGGCGCGGCCTTGATAAGATCGGGGATCGAAAAGCCGTAGGCGGTGAGCGTGTTGGGGTCCGGCTGGATATGGATCTCGCGTACCGCGCCGCCGAATATCTTCACCACCGCGACACCCGGCAGCGCCAGAAGCCGCGGCTTGATCACATATTCGGCGATGTCGCGCAGCGCATAAGGGTCGATCTTGCCCGACGTCATGCCGACCTTGAGAATGTCGCGCGTGCCAGGGGTCAGCGGCGAAAGCTGCGGCGTGCCCGCTTCGCTGGGAAGCTGCGTGCGGACGGTCGCGATGCGGTCGGTAATATCCTGCCGCGCATTATAAAGATTGGCGTTGCTCGCGAACGCCACGGTAATAACCGACAAACCCGGAATGGATTCGGAGCGCACCGTGGAGACACCACTGGCGCCGTTCAGCGTTTTCTCAATAGGGTGGGTGATGAGCTCTTCGATCTGCTCGGCGGTGAAGCCTGCCGCCTGCGTGTAAACAGTCACCTGCGACGGCGCGAATTCGGGAAACACATCCAGCGGCGTGTTCCAGGCGCCCCACACTTCCATCGCCAGCGCGAGCGCGCTCAGGATCACCGCGATGTGGCGGCGTCGCACGCAGAGGGAGATGAGCCATTCCATGGGCGTCAGTAGTGCAAGGCGCTGGCGCCGAGTTCGCGTGCGAGCAGAAGCCCCGAACCGCGCACCACGACAGAGAGGTCCGGCCTGGCATCCACGAAATAGCCCCCACCATGCGGACGGCTGAGATCGATCTGCACGCGCTGGAACTGCCCCGGCGCTATCTGCAGATAGCACCAGGTCTTTTCTTCGCTCAGCACAACGGCGTCGGACGGAATTTGCACGCCATTCACCGTCGGTCCGATAGGCGACGCAACGAGCACATGCTCGCCTGACTGCAGATCGCTCTTGGAGATCAGCACGAAAAAGCTGCGGCCCGGAATGGTGGGGTCGGCCGGCGCGCTCCAGATGCGCTTCGACGTCCAACCTATAGGGTCTTGTTGCGCGCTCAGGTGGGTGACGGAAATTTCCGGCGGTTGCGTGGCGGCAAGCGCATCCAGAGGGAATGTCGCGCGCACGAGAACGACGTCGCCGGACGTAAGATCGCGCAGGATCGACGCATCCGCATGTTTTCCGCGCCAAGGCAATCGCGGACCGAATTGCACGACTTCCTGCCGCTGTGCCAGCAGAAGCGCCGTCTGGTCCGTTGCCGCCTGTTTCTCCGCGGCATCGAGATTTTGTTTCGAAACCGCGCCGCCCTGCGCGAACAAGGCGCGTGCGCGCTGCACATCGGCGTGGCTTTGGCGCGCGGCGGCGGCGGCGATCTCCACTGCAGCATCGGTCTGCGCCAGCGCGGTCAGATCAGACACGACGCCATAGCCATGCACACGCGGCGTGTAGAGCGCGGGTTGAAGCGATATGACACGAAGACCCAGATGCGCGATGTCACTCGCCGTCAGGACGATGACACGGCCGGTGACCGGCTTTGCGCCATGCACCGTCACCACACCCGCAACAGCAGCGGGTGCGCCGAAAAGCGCGAAAGTGACCGCGAAGGCGGCACGGAGCGAAGACATCGAAAGCCGGAAAGAGAACCCTGGGCTTTTCTACCCGTCGCCGCCGGTTAACGGGGGTGAAGCTTGCGCGGAAGGTAAAGATCGGCCCACCCTACAGGACGTTAAGGTGTTAACGTCCGGCTGGCGCCAGAGTCGTTAAGATCGGTAGGCCGCGCTTCAGCGTAAGCGTCACCGGCGTCCGCTCGGCAATGTCGGCAAAACGCGCCCGCTGCTCCTCGCTCAGATCGCCTTCCAGGCGAAGAACGCGGTCGATGCGCTCATTCTTCTCCGCATCGCGGGTGAAGTGAAGTTCCACCGTCGCTCGCGTCAGCTGCCACTGTTTGCGGTCGGCATACATCTTCAACGTGATCGCCGTACAGGCGGACAGGGCCGCCAGCAGAAGATCGTAAGGCGCCGGTCCAGCATCCGCGCCGCCATTGGCGGGCGGCTCATCAGCGACGATTCGATGATCGCCCGCATCTATGGTGGTCGCGTAATGTGCCGTTTCGATAATCGCTGTCGCGCGCGCCATTCCGTACCCCTAACAACATCAAGGATTTAGTCGTGCCAAATCCGGCAGACGAACAATCGCACAGGTCTTGTGATGTGTCCTGTTCAGAATGAGTCGCGCTGCAATCCTTCTAGCGCGGCAGGCGGTCTTAAAATAGCCTAGCGGCAACATGCTGACATTCGTCAGCCGATCTTTGGGGGTGCCGATGTCTCAACCCAAAACTCTCAACATCAATGGCGAAGCAAAACCCGTCGACGCGCCCGACAACATGCCGCTGCTCTGGGTGCTGCGCGATATTCTCGGCATGACCGGCACGAAATTCGGCTGCGGCATCGCGCAATGCGGCGCCTGCACCGTCCATGTCGATGGCAAACCGGTGCGATCCTGTTTGCTGCCGGTCGGTGCTGTCGGCAATCGCGCGATCACCACCATCGAAGGTGTCGGCAACACGCCTGCGGGCGCCAAGGTGCAAAAGGCGTGGCTCGACCTGGAAGTGATCCAGTGCGGCTATTGCCAGTCGGGGCAGATCATGTCGGCTGCGGCGCTTCTCGCCAGCACGCCCAAGCCCGACGACTCCGATATCGACGCCGCCATGGCAGGCAACATCTGCCGCTGCGGCACCTATGTGCGTATCCGCGCCGCGATCAAGCGCGCCGCGAGCGAAGCCTAGGGGCGCGCCATGGCGATCATAGAAAATATCTCGGGAACGCGCCGCAATCTTCTGAAGGGCGGCTTGGCCAGCGGACTTCTTCTCGCTTTCCATCTGCCCGTGCGCGCCGCCAACGAACCGGAACAGGTGCCGGACGATCCTACGGGAAAATTCGCGCCCAACGCATTCATCCGCATCGCCAAAGACGGCAAGACCATTCTGGTGATGCCGCAGGTGGAAATGGGACAGGGCGTTTACACGGCAATCCCCATGATCCTCGCCGAAGAGCTCGACGCCGATTATTCGAAGATCGTGCTGGAGCATGCGCCGCCGGACGACAAGCTCTATGCCAACCCGATCTTCGGCATCCAGGTCACCGGCAATTCCAATTCGATCCGCGCCTTCTGGAAGCCGCTGCGCAACGCCGGCGCCTCCGCGCGCGCCATGCTGGTGCAGGCGGCGGCGCAACAATGGAAAGTCGATCCCGCGAGTTGCACGGCCTCGAACGGCGAAGTGATACACACCGCTACGGGCCGCAGGCTTGCTTATGCCGCGTTGGTGGATTCGGCGAGCAAGTTGACGCCGCCCAAAAATCCACCGCTCAAGGATCCGAAGAATTTCAAGATCATCGGCAAACCGATGAAACGCCTCGATACACCGAACAAGACTGACGGCAAGGTGATCTACGGCATCGACGCCATGTTGCCGGGCATGAAGTTCGCCACTATCGCACAAAGCCCGGTGCTGGGCGGCAAGGTCGGCCATGTGGACGATAGTGCGGCAAAGAAAATTCCCGGCGTCCACAAGGTGATCGTCCTCGACGACATGGTGGCCGTCGTGGGCGATCATATGTGGGCGGCGAAGAGCGGTCTCGATGCGCTCATCGTGACCTGGAACGACGGCGCGAACGGACGCGTCTCGTCCGAACAGATCTGGCACGAGCTTCGTGCCGGCAGCAAGAAGGATGGCGTGGTCGCGAAGACGCGCGGCGATATCCGCAAGGGCCTCAGCCAGGGCGACAAATTCGAAGCCGCCTATGAGATGCCGCTGCTCGCCCACGCCACCATGGAACCGATGAACTGCACGGTGCATCTGACGCCGGATCTGTGCGAAATATGGCTCGGCAGCCAGGTGATAGCGCGCGTGCAACAGACGGCGGCAACGCTGCTCGGCTATCCGCTGGAAAAAGTGAAAGCCTACAACCATCTGCTTGGCGGCGGCTTCGGCCGCAGGCTGGAACCCGACATGGCGCTCAGCGCCGTGCGCGTGGCGCAGCACATGGATGGCGTGCCGGTGAAAGTGGTGTGGACCCGCGAAGAGGACATGCAGCACGATGTCTACCGTCCCGCCTATCGCGACACGATTTCGGCCAGCCTGTCGGACGGCAAGATCGTCGGCTTGAAATACCGCGTTTCCGGCTCCGCCGTGCTGGCGCGTTGGCTGCCGCCCGCTTTCCAGAAAGGCATCGACATCGATGCCGTCGATAGCGCGGTGGACACGCCCTACAACATCCCCAATTTCCATGTCGAATTCACACGCGTTGAACCGCCGGGGTTGACGACCGGGTTCTGGCGCGGCGTGGGCCCCAATAACAATGTCTTCGCCATCGAATGTTTCATGGACGAATTGGCGCGCAAGGTGGGCAAGGATCCGGTCGCATTCCGCCGCGATATGCTGGACACCTCGCCGCGCGCGCGCGGCGTTCTGGATCTCGTCGCGAAGAAATCCGGCTGGGGCGATCCGCTGCCGCCGCGGACGGGCCGCGGCGTTTCGTTGCAACCATCCTTCGGCAGCTTCATCGCTTCGGTGATCGAGGCCGAAGTGGACAAGCAGGGCGAAGTCCGTCTGCGCCGCATCACCACAGCGGTCGATACCGGGATCGCCGTCAATCCCGACACCATCCGGGCGCAGTTGCAGGGCGGGCTGATCTTTGGCCTCACCGCGGCACTTTATGGCGACGTGCCGATCAAGAACGGCCGCGTGCAGCTGTCCAACTTCAACGACTACCGCATGCTGCGAATCGACCAGACGCCGCCCATCGACGTGCATATCGTCAAGAGCGGCGAGGCGCCAGGCGGCATCGGCGAAACCGGCGCAACATCCGGCCCGCCTGCGCTGCGCAACGCGATTTATGCGGCGACGGGCATCGCCTTGCGAAGACTTCCCATCGATCGCGACGTTCTGGCGGGGAGGAAACAGGCATGACCCCTTTCCTCGGAAAGATTCGCGACTGGTATCTCGGCCTCACCACCATCATGCGCAGCGTGCTGATCGGCGGCGTGGTTGTCGTCATCATCGGCATCGTCGCGTATATCTGGATCGCGGGCGGTCCCGGCCCGATGGATTTTTCCGGTGGCGAAAAAGTTGCGCTCGCCAATTATCATAGCGCCGATCCCACGGGCGTTCCGGCAACGCTGAAATCCGCGAGCCTTGTGAAGCGTGGCGAGTATCTGGCGCGCGCGGCGGACTGCGTGGTGTGCCACACCGCGAAGGGCGAAACGCCCTATGCCGGCGGCTTCGCCTTCACCCTGCCCTTCGGCACGATCTACTCGACGAATATCACACCGGATAAGGACACCGGCATCGGCAATTACACCGATGCGCAATTCCTGGCGGTGATGCATCGCGGCGTGCGCAAGGACGGCAAGCGGCTTTATCCGGCGATGCCGTTCGCGTCCTACACCTACATGACGGATGCCGATGCACTCGCGATCAAAGCCTATCTCTTCAGCCTCTCACCCGTGCGTGCACCGGCGAAGGCCAACACGCTGGGCTTCCCGTTCAACCAGCGCTGGGCCATGGGGATATGGGCCTTCTTCTTCAACGCCGATACGCGCTTTGCGCCGGATACCGCGAAAAGTCCCGAATGGAATCGCGGCGCCTACATCGCCGAGGCACTGGCGCATTGCGGCGAATGCCATACGCCGCGCAACCTCGCCTACGCACTCAACAACCGGAAGAAGTTCGCCGGCGAAGTCACTGCCGGCTGGCGCGCCTATAATATCAGCAGCGACAGGGACAGCGGCATCGGCGCGTGGAGCGATGATCAGGTCTTCGCATATCTCACCGCCGGGCATGTGTTGGGTCATGGCACGGCATCGGGACCGATGGGCGAAGCGGTGGATGAAAGCTTCAGCCAGCTTGCGCCCGAAGACATGCACGCCGTCGTTACTTATCTGCGCAGTGTGCCCGCCACCTCATCCGATCTGCCCGCCACGCTTGCGCCCGCCGCATCGCCTTCGCACAAACAGGGTCCGATGGTTGCCGACGCGCGCGGCAAGGAGGTGTTCGAAGGCGCCTGTGCCAGTTGCCACAGCTGGACCGGTGTCAGCCCGATCCTTCCCTTCGCGACGCTCACGGGTGCGCGCGCGGTGAACGATCCCAATGCCACCAATGTCGCGCAGATCGTGATCTCAGGCACGCGGCGCAAAACACCGCAAGGGGTCGTCTCCATGCCGGCCTTCGGCGCCAGCTACTCCAATGCCGAGATCGCGGCGGTGGCGAATTACGTCACTGCGCGCTTCGGCAGTGAAGGCTCAAGGCTCACGGAGTCCGATGTTGCGAGCCTTCGCCGGCAAAGCACGCAGTAGCACCGTCTCGACGCCGCGCGACATCCCGATTACGGTTCTGACAGAGACGTAATTCGGGAAAGGTGACGGCGGGATGAGCGCGGAAGGAAGTCCTCCGGCATTGGGACGCGCAATCGAAACCACGCGCGATCATGTCCGTGGCGGAAACGCGCGCGATCGCGTTGTTCGCATCGTCTCCTACAGCGATTTCCTCTGTCCCTTTTGCCGCCGCTTCCGGTCCGTGCTGCTCAATCTGCGCCAGGCGTTTGGCGAGCGCATGGAATATGTGTTCCGGCATTTCCCGAACGAACGCATCCATCCCGGTGCCACTTTTGCCGCCCGCGCCTCCGAGGCCGCCGCCAAGCAAGGCAAATTCTGGGAAATGCACGACCGCCTCTTCGAGGAGAAGCCGCCCTACGGCGAAGCGCGCGTGCGCGAGATCGCGCGCGATATAGGCCTCGACATGGATCAATTCGAGCGCGATCTCGCCGCGCCCGAGACATTGGCGCGTGTCGAAGAGGATCTCGAGGAAGGCCGCCGCCATGGCGTGAACGGAACGCCGACGATCTTCGTGGACGGCGTGCGCTATGACGGCGCGTGGGATTTCTTCTCGATGGCCGATGCTTTCGAGCAGCCGGTATCCGAGCGTATCCGCCGCTCCGCCCGCGCCTTCGCCAGCCTGCCCGCTTCCGGCGGCCTTGTTCTGCTCATTGCCGCGGCGCTCGCGCTCATCTGCGCGAACTCGCCGCTTGCCGGCTATTATCACACTTTTATCCAATCCTCCTTCGGCATCGGACCGCCCGGTAGCGTGTTGTCGCTCACCATCGGCGATTGGTGTTCGGAGGGCTTGCTGGCGGTGTTCTTCCTGCTGGTCGGGTTGGAAATCCGCCGCGAGATGACAGCCGGCGGCCTGACCGATCCACGCGCCGCGCTGCTGCCCGTGATCGCGGCGGTGGGCGGCGGCATCATGCCGGCGCTCATCTATCTGGCGCTCAATCGTGGGACGACTGTGCCGGGTTGGTCTGTTCCCACGGCGACGGACATAGCTTTTGTGCTGGGCATCCTCGCGCTGCTCGGCGACCGCGTGCCGACAAGCCTGCGCGTGTTTATCGCGGCCTTCGCCGTGGTGGATGACATTCTCTCCGTGCTGACGCTCGCCGTCTTCTATCCGCACAATTTCGAAGCAGCGTGGCTCATCGCGGCGGCGGTCGCGATGCTGGCGATGTATGCGCTTAACCGAACGCACGTCTACGCGATCTGGCCTTATCTGGTGCTGAGCGGCGCATTGTGGTTCGCACTGCATTCGGCAGGCGTACATGGCGCGCTGGCAGGCGTGGTGCTCGCTGGCTTCCTGCCGACCCGCCCAACACCCGATGCCGCGCCGCTTCTCGCACAGGCCGCGAACGCATTGGCTGCCCTCGAATATGCACAGGCGGAATCCGAAGAGCTTGGCATCGGCAAGGAGGATGGCGATCCGGTCCTGGACTGGGCCAGCCGCAATCTCTCCGCCGCCAGCGAACGCCTGCTCTCGCCCGCCGACCGTATCGAGCAGGCGGTGGCGCCGTGGAGCAACTACCTGGCGCTGCCATTATTCGCGTTCTCCGCGGCAGGCGTCAGCTTCAATGCCGACCTCTCCGCGCCGGGTGCTGTGAGCGTGCTGCTGGGTGTCATCCTTGGCCTGGTGATCGGCAAACCGCTCGGCATCGGCATCACCTCGTGGATCGCCCTTCAAACCGGCGTCGCGCGCGCGCCCAAGGGCGTGGGCGTGCAAACCTTCATCGGCGCGATCTGCCTGTGCGGCATCGGCGACACGGTGGCGCTGCTGCTGGCGGATCAGGCATTCACAAACGGCGAAGACGCCGCAATCGCCAAGATCGGCGTGTTGATCGGCTCCGCAATCGCCGCCGCGTTGGGCGCGGCGATCATCACAGCCGGATCGGGTTCTACGATCCGCAGCGAGGAAACACCGGCAACCGCTTAAATGTGGTGATGCACCTTTTCGGTCTGCGTCACACGTTTTTCCAACGCGCGCAGCAGCACGTAGAACACCGGCGTCAGGAACAGACCGAAGAACGTCACGCCCAGCATCCCGAAGAACACGGTGATGCCCATGGCATGGCGCATCTCCGCGCCCGCACCGGAGGACAGCACCAGCGGCACCACGCCCATGATGAAGGCGAAAGATGTCATCAGGATCGGGCGCAGCCGCAGACGCGCCGCTTCCATCGCGGCATCCATCGTCGCCTTGCCCTGGATCTCCAGCTCGCGCGCGAATTCCACGATCAGGATCGCATTCTTGCAGGCAAGCCCGATCAGCACGAAGAGGCCGATCTGCGTGAAGATGTTGTTGTCGCCGCCCGTCAGCCACACACCGGTGATCGCCGAGAACAGGCACATCGGCACAATGAGGATGATCGCCAGCGGCAGGAACAGACTTTCATACTGCGCCGCCAGCACAAGGAACACGAGCAGGACGCATAGCGGGAAGACGATAAGCGTCGTGTTGCCGGCGAGAATCTGCTGATAGGTCAAATCCGTCCATTCAAAAGTCATTCCTTTGGGAAGATTGTCGGCGAGCAGTTTGGTGATCGCGGCTTGCGCCTGTCCGGTCGAGAAGCCGGGTGCAGGTGCGCCGTTGAGATCGGCGGCGCGATAGCCGTTGTAGCGCATGGCGCTATCCGGCCCCGTGGTCTCCTTCACCTGAACGAACGAGCCGAATGGCACCATCTGCCCGTCCGCGTTGCGCGTCTTCAGGCGGAGGATATCCTCCGGGTTGGTGCGGAACGGCGTGTCGGCCTGCGCAATTACCTGATAGGTGCGCCCAAAGCGATTGAAGTCGTTGACGTAGATGGAGCCAAGATAAGTTTGCATGGTGTCGAACACGTCGGAGACATCGACGCCAAGCTGCATCGCTTGCGTACGGTCAACCTTTGCGTAGAGTTGCGGGACACCGATATTGAAGCTGGAGAACACGCCCGTCAGCGCAGGAACGCTGCGCGCCTTCTGCTGAACGGTCTGCATTGCGTGATCCAGCGCGGCATCGCCCAGATCGGTGCGGTCTTCCACCTGCAATTTGAAACCACCAATCGTGCCAAGCCCGTTCACTGGCGGCGGCGGGAAGATCGCAATCATTGCGTTACCGATGCCGCCATACTTCTTCTGCAAATCCTGCGCGATGGCCCCGCCCGAAAGATTGGATGATGTGCGTTCGGAAAACGGCTTGAGCGTCACGAACACGATACCGGCGGATGGGCTGTTGATGAAGCCGTTGATCGACAGGCCTGGGAACGCGACGGCACTTTCGACACCCGGCTCCTTCAGGGCGATGTCCGACATCTGGCGGATCACCTTTTCGGTGCGGTCCAGCGTGGCGCCTTCGGGAAGCTGCGCGAAGCTGACGAGATAGGCCTTGTCCTGCGTCGGCACGAAGCCTGGCGGCACAAGCTGGAAACCCACAAAGGTCAGCCCCAGGAGCGCCGCATAAACGAACATCGCGCGTGATTTGCGCCCAAGGATTCCGCCCACGCCCTTGCCGTAGTTCTCCGAACCTTTGTGAAACAGATTGTTGAAACGCGAAAAGAACGGCCCCAGCACCTTGTCCATGCCGCGGGCAAGCGCGTCCTTCGGCGCGCCATGCGCTTTTAGCAGCGTGGCGGCAAGCGCGGGCGACAGCGTGAGCGAATTGAACGCGGAGATGACAGTCGAGAAAGCAATCGTCAGCGCGAACTGGCGATAGAACTCGCCCGTCAAGCCGCTGATGAAAGCGATCGGCACGAACACCGCGCACAGCACCAGCGCAATGGCGATGATTGGCCCCGTGACTTCGGACATAGCCTTCAACGTAGCGTCGCGCGGATTGAGCCCTGCTTCGATATTTCGCTCGACATTCTCCACCACCACAATGGCGTCATCCACCACAATGCCGATGGCGAGCACCAGGCCGAACAGCGACAGCGCGTTGATCGAGAATCCGAAGGCTAGCATGAAGGCGAAGGTGCCGATGATGGACACCGGAACCGCCAGCAGCGGAATGATCGACGCCCGCCATGTCTGCAGGAACAGGATCACCACCAGCACGACCAGCAGCACCGCTTCCAGCAGCGTGTGGACCACGGCGCGGATGGAGTCGCGCACGAAGACGGTCGGGTCATAGACGATGCTGTAGTCCAGCCCTTGCGGGAAATTCTTCTTTAATTCTTCCATCGTGGCGCGGACATTGTCCGAGATCTGGATCGCGTTCGATCCGGGCGCCTGGAAGATCGGTATCGCCACCGCCTGTTTGTTGTCCAGCAGCGAGCGCAGGCCATATTGCGAGGCGTCGATCTCCACGCGCGCGACATCGCCCAGCCGCGTAACCACGCCGTTTTCGCGCTTGATGACGATCTGCTTGAACTGCTCGGGATCGCTGAGGCGGCCATCCACATTGATCGGCAATTGCAGCTTGCCGGCCGCGCCATAGGGCGGGCCGTTGATAACGCCGGCCGCCACCTGCACATTCTGCTTGCGGATCGCGCCCACGACATCGTCCGCCGTCATGTTGTGCTCGGCGATCTTCTCCGGATTCAGCCAGATGCGCATGGCATAGTCGCCGGAGCCGAACAGCTGCACGTCGCCCACGCCTTCGATCTTGGCGAGACGGTCCTTCACGTTCAGCACCGCATAGTTGCGCAGATAGAGCATGTCGTAGCGGCCATCCGGCGAGTTCAGATGCACCACCATGGTCAGGTCGGGCGAGCTTTTGGTCGTCGTGACGCCCAAAGCCTGCGTCACCTGCGGCAGGCGCGGCAGCGCCTGGTTCACGCGGTTCTGCACAAGTTGCTGCGCGAGGTCCGGATTCGTGCCGATCTTGAAGGTGACGGTGAGTGTCAGCGTGCCGTCGGAGGCGGCTTGCGAGAACATGTAGAGCATGTTCTCGGTGCCGTTGATCTGCTCTTCCAGCGGAGTCGCCACCGTCTGCGCGATCACGTTTGGATTGGCGCCCGGAAATTGCGCCCGCACCACCACGGATGGCGGCACGACTTCGGGATATTCCGAAATCGGCAGGCCGGTCATCGCGATCAATCCGGCGAGGAAGATCACGATGGAGATGACACCCGCGAAAATAGGGCGGTCGATGAAGAATTTGGACAGATTCATGGCGTTCGCCCCGAAGACGTTCTTGCTATTGCGAGTTTAGACCCGGATCAGCGCGATGCGAGGCTGCGATGTGTTTCGGCGTTCGCCAGATGCGGCTCGACCACCGCGCCCGGCTGCACTTTCTGCAAACCGTCCACGACGATTTCCTCGCCTTTGCGCAGGCCGGAAGTCACGACGCGCTCGCCATTGACCGACTGTCCCAGCGCGATTTCGCGGAACATCGCCTTGTGGTCCTTGCCGACGACGAAGACAAAGCGCTTGCTCTGGTCGTTGCCGACCGCGTCTTCCGGCACGAGGATCACCTTGCTGTTGGCGGCGCTGGCCAGCTTCACCGAGACGAACATGCCCGGCACCAACGCGCCGTCAGTGTTCGCAAAGCGCGCGCGGGCGCGGATCGTGCCGGTGCCCGTGTCGATCTTGTTGTCGAAGCTTTCGATGGTGCCTTTGTAGATGTGGCTCTCATCGCCCTGCACCGACAGTTCGACCGGGATCTTCTGTTCCTGCGCGGCGGTCGTCGCGTGATCGCGGATGGTCTGCAGATAGGTCTGCTCGTCCACGTCGAAATCCGCATAGATGCCGTCACCCGAAACGACGCTGGTCAGCAGTGGCGGCGTCGCGCCGGTCTGCACCAGATTGCCCACCGTCAATTCCGCGCGGCCCACGCGTCCGGAAATTGGCGCTTTCACATAGGCATGATCCAGATCGATTTTCGCCTGGGCGAGCTGCGCCTGCGCCGACTGGATCGCCGCTTCCGCGACACCCGCCGAATTCACGCGCTGGTCGTAATAGGTGCGTGCGATAGCTTGCATGCCCACAAGCGCCTTGGCGCGCGCCAGATCGGTGCGGGCGAAGGTGGCGTTGGAGTTTGCCGTCGCAAGATCGGCCTGCGCCTTCGCGACCGCTGCCTCATAAGGGCGCGGATCGATGACGAAGAGAACATCGCCGGCCTGAACCTGCTGTCCGTCCTTGAAGCGGATTTCGGTGATGCGGCCGTTCACTTCGGGGCGCACATCGGCGGAATCAACCGCCGTCATGCGGCCGGAGAACTGCGACCAGATGCGGACGGACTGGGGATGGACCGCCGCGACCGTAACCGGCACGGGGGGCTGCGCGGCGTCGGCTGGGGGCGTGCTAGCGGAAGCGTGCCAGGCGGCAAGGCCAAGCCCGCCCAGCAGGACCAGCCCGGCGAGGCCGAGAAATGGACGGTTTTTCAAGGCCTTGACGCGGCCCAATGGGGCGCTCCCAGCCAGGAACGTCTCGGGCTTCATCAGTTCAGTAATATGGGACATCGGTCTTCACCCTCGAATTCTGTATCGAACGATACGGATATAGGGGCTGGATTGAGACCGTCAAGGCCATTATGTATCATCCGATACAATAAAAAAGGAATGCCCGATGAGGACGGGTCGGCCCAGAGGATTTTGCATAGAGACCGCGCT
>JANWJQ010000010.1 GCA_025451875.1 Rhizomicrobium sp. | reverse complement strand
TTGCGCGAAAAAATCATGCTCGGTGGAATTTCGGCTTTATTTCCAGAGACTTGTAATTTCCTATCAAATAGGAATTTCAGCTTGACTCCTGATATATAGTTCTTATTTTGTTCTCATCTATCAGGAGAGTCAATATGAACAACACGGAAGCCCGTGACTGGGCCAAAGACTTTGAAAACAAAGACGAATCTGAACTGGCGGCGATGAAAATCCCGGCGGGGCTGTCGATGTCGCAAATCATTCGTTGGAAGAAGGCCAAGCAGGCCGCGGAAGCTGCGGCCTTCAACAGCCGCAAGGCGCGCGAGCGCGCGCAGAAGGCTTCCGCGCCGGATTCGGAAATGGTCGCAAATGACGATGCGCAGGGCCGCGCGGACGAACCGCTGACCGCCAGCCGCACGGAGCGCACGCGCCTGCTGCTCGATGAAATGCACGATGCGGAATTGCGCGCGAAGGCGCGCGTGGACACGGCGCAAATCCCGCTCATCCTGCCGGACGGCGATGCGGCGATGCTGCTGGAAAAGCAGATCGCGTCCAGCGCGGCGCTGATCGGCTATCTCTCCAACTATGTCGCGCGCAACGACACCGATCCCAGCGTGTGCATGTCGTTCATGGACCGGATGACGGCGATGCTCGGCGCCAGCGCCAATGTCGGGAAAGTCGTCGGCCACCTGCGCGGCCAGGTCTCGCGCACCGAGCAATACATCAACGTCAATCGCATGGAGGGGGAGAGGGGGAGGGGGTAGGCGAAAACGTGAAAACGACTGCTCCGATGGGTGCCGCAATACAAGATGTTGAGATGCGCGAAAGCGGAATCGATAAAATCGACAAACAACGCAAGCCGGGCGGGCAACCGGGCAACCGGAACGCCTTCAAAACCGGGCTCCATGCGAAAGAGCCGCGCGAACTGCGCAAGCAGGTCGCGCGCTGGAAACGCGAGACGGCTGCGTTGCTCAAAAGCATCGAGGCCGCGACGGCAACCACAAGTTGAGACGTGAGGGATAATCTTGGCCGCCGCGTTAGGACTTTTTTAACCCGGATGAAGCCAGAGTTTACCCGTTCAACATTCGTTCACATGGAATCTAGGGGTAGATGTCTCGATTCAAGATTTAGACTCAAGTCCTTCTAATCCCTGCGTTTTCCGTTGACGGGCCATCTCGGCCCATGTTATCCCATCTAGTCCCAAGCAGGGCAGAAGGGCCAAGTCCCTTTGCCCAGTGCGGAATCCACCGAAGGTCGGGGGAGCGCCGGGACGAGGGGGCGCCGTCACAGCCGTGGATTGGTTCGTTTCAACCATCCTCAACAAGCTCGATGCGAAGGGCCGCGTCAGCGTGCCCGCGGAGTTCCGGAAAGTTCTGGCCGGGCAGGGCACCGAGGGCCTCTACTGCATCAAGTCGATCAGCCGTGAAAAATCGCTGACCGGTTTCGGCAATACGCTGCTCACGGATTTGTCCGCGCAGATGAAGCCGGTCAATCCGCTGCTCAACAGGAATTACGCCGCGCAGGCGCACGGCATGTTCGGCCAGGTTCGCCATCTGACGATCGATGACGAAGGCCGTGTGCGGTTGCCGGACGATCTCATCGCCCATTGCGGCATCACCGAGCGCGTTGCCTTCGTCGGCTTGAACGCGATCTTCGAGATCTGGAATCCGGAAACGCTCGAAGCTACCGCAGCCGCGCGCGTCGCCACCGTCGAAGCCGCTTACGATGCCAGCGGAGACGCCCCATGAGCGGCCATCTCCCCGTGATGCTGGCGGAAGTTCTGGAAACGCTGCAACCGCGCAACGGCGGGCATTACATCGACGGAACCTTCGGCGGCGGCAGCTACAGCAAGGCGATTTTGGAAGCCGCCGATTGCCGCGTGCTCGGCATCGACCGCGACCCTGATGCCATCGCGCGCGGCCGCGAACTCGCCAAACAGTTCGGCGACCGGTTGACCATCGTGCAGGGCGAATTCTCGCAGATGGACGAATTGTTCACCGGCAAGAGCGACGGCGTCGTTCTCGATCTTGGTGTCTCGTCCTTCCAGTTCGACGAAGCCGATCGCGGCTTCTCCTTCCGCGAAGACGGCCCGCTCGATATGCGGATGTCGAAGTCCGGTGTCAGCGCCGCCGACTTCGTGAACACCGCCGAAGAATCCGTGCTCGCCGATGTGATCCATCATCTCGGCGAAGAACGCTTCGCCCGTAGAGTCGCCCGCGCCATCATCGCCGCAAGGCCGTTGTCGCGCACCGCCGAACTGGCCGATGTCGTTGCGAAGGCGCTCGGTCCCGCCGCGCTGCGCCATCCGATCCATCCGGCCACGCGCACCTTCCAGGCACTGCGCATCCATGTGAACGATGAGTTGGGCGAATTGGAACGCGGCCTCGAAGCTGCCGAGCGCGTGCTCAACGCCGGAGGGCGTCTCGTCGTCGTCGCCTTCCACTCGCTGGAGGACCGCATCGTGAAGCGCTTCTTCAGCGAGCGCGGCAAGCCGCAGCCTGCCGGTTCGCGTCACACACCCACCGCCGCGGCGAAACACGCCCAGACGTTTCGCCTGATCACCTCGAAGCCCCGCATGCCCACCGAATCCGAGATCGCGCAGAACCCCCGCGCGCGCTCGGCCCGTCTCAGAGCCGCCGAAAAACTGGCGGCATAGGAGGAAATGATGATCGCCCGTGTCCTCAACTTCTTCTTCGTCGGCCTCGCCGCGTTGTCGTGTCTCGCGCTCTACCGCGTCTCGGAAAACACCCGCGTCGCGAACATGGAACTGCGCGCGGTCAACCATCAGATCGCGCAGGAACACAGCAGCATGAACGTGCTGCAGGCCGAATGGCAGCGTGTCGCCAATCCCGGCCGCATCCAGAAGCTGGCGCAGGCCTATCTCAACATGGACGACACGCCGGTGATGGAATTGTCCTCCTTCGAGATGCTCCCGCGCCGCGGCGAAAATCCGATGGACGCCAATCCCGTGCAGAACGCCAGCGTGACAATGCCGGCAACGAGCAACGCAAACCTGCATCTCGTGGCAGCCAGGAACTGAGATGGCCGCAAAGCCGCCGACTACGATTCAAAGACGTATCGTCGTCGCGGCGGGAATCTGCGTTCTGGCGTTCAGCACCATCGGCCTCCGGCTGGTTGATCTGGCGCTCCTGAAGAGCCGCCAGGGCGGCACTGCCGGTATCGCGGAAAACGATACCGTCGTCCGCGCCGACATTCTGGATCGCAACGGCCGCCTGCTCGCGCGCGACCTGCCGGTCTATGACGTCTATGCGCGCCCGCATGATTTCTGGGACAAGGCCGAAGCCGCGCACGGCTTGGCGGAAGTGACCGGTGCCGATGAACAGCGCCTCGCGCGGGCCTTCGCGGGCAAACACAATTATGTGCTCGTCGCCAAGCAGGTCACCCCTGTTACGCGCGAGAAGGTGATGCATCTTGGATTGCCGGGCATGGAATTCCAGCCCAGCACCAAGCGCTTCTATCCGGAAGGCGATGCCTCGCAGGTCATCGGCATGACACAGGCCGGCAATGGCGGCAGCGGCATCGCCGGCATCGAGAAGGGCCTGAACGCGCAACTGGCCGCCGGGCAGCCTGAGCGGCTCTCGCTCGATATGCGCATCCAGTATGCCTTGCTGCATTCGCTTGAAGTCACGCGCGCCAAATACAGTGCGCGCGCGGCCGGAGGCATCGTTCTCAACGTAAACACCGGCGAGATTCTCGCCATGGCGTCGCAACAGGATCCCAAGCGGCACGATTACAATCCGACGCGCAACATCATGGCGGCGGACGATTACGAGCTGGGTTCCGTCTTCAAGCTCTTCTCCTTCGCGCTCGCGCTGGAAGACCACACGATCACCTTCGACACGACGTTCCCCGTCGGCGCCGGTTTCAAGATCGGTCGCTTCACCATTCATGATGCCGAACGTATGCCCGCCGTCATGGCGGCGAAGGATATTCTCGCCCAGTCATCCAATGTCGGTACGGCGCAGATCGCCTTGCGCTCCGGTCCGGAACGCCAGCGCGCCTGGCTACAGAACCTCGGGCTGCTTCAGAGCACGCACACGGAAATCCCCGAACGCGCGCGGCCGCTTTATCCTTCCAATTGGGGCCAGGTCGAAACCGCAACCATCGGCTTCGGCCACGGCATCTCTGTCACGCCGCTGGCGTTTGTGACGGCCGCCGCCGCGCTCGTGAACGGTGGCCGCCGCATCCAGCCGACCTTCCTGAAGCAGGATGACGATCGCCGCGGCGAGCAGATCTTAAAGCCGGAGACCAGCCTGCGCATGCGGGAACTGCTGCGCTATGTGGTGACCAACGGAACCGGCAAGAACGCGGACGTCCCCGGATACGACGTCGGCGGGAAAACCGGCTCTGCCGAGAAAAACGATCATGGACGCTATATCGCTCACAAATTGCTGACCTCTTTCTGCGCTGTTTTCCCCATCGACAATCCGCGCTATCTGGTGTTTGTGCTGCTCGACGAGCCCCACGGCGAAAGCGCCGTGATGGCGCTGGCGGGTCACACCGCCGCCCCGCTCGCCGGCGACGTGATCGCGCACATCGCACCCATGCTCGAAATGCCGACGTCGGTGGCCGTCCCGGGCAAGGGAAATTCATAATGGAACCACAATCGGGGACGAGAGTGGTGCCGGGTAAGGTGGGCCAAAGCCCCATGGAGTCCGTTGCCGAATTTTCCGGTCTCGCGAGCGACAGCCGCGAGGTGAAACCGGGCTATCTCTTCGCCGCGCTATCCGGTACGCGCGCGAATGGCGCTGCTTTCATGTCGGACGCGGTCAAGCGCGGCGCGGTTGCTGTGCTGGCACGCCCCGAAGCGCGCGGCGCCGCGGAAAAGCTCGGTGTGCAATTCATTGCCGATGAAAATCCCCGTCTGCGTCTCGCGCGGTTGGCAGCCAAATTCTTCGCCGCACAACCCAAAACAGTTGCCGCTGTCACAGGTACGAATGGCAAGACATCGGTTTCGGTATTTCTTCGCCAGATTTGGGCCGTGCAAGGTTATCAGGCAGCCAGCATGGGAACGATCGGTGTCGTGACGCCGAAGGGCGAGATCGCGCTGGCGCATACGACGCCCGATCCCATCGAAGTGCATCGCATCTTGAAGAAGCTTGCGCTCGATGGCGTCGATCATCTGGCGTTGGAAGCTTCCAGCCACGGTCTCGATCAATATCGTCTGGATGGCGTTGAAGTGTCTGCCGCGGCCTTCACGAACCTGACGCGGGATCATCTCGACTATCACAAGGATTTCGACGCCTATCTCACGGCCAAGCTGCGGCTGTTCACGGAAATCGTGAAAGCGGATGGAGTCGCTGTCGTAAATGCAGATGAGCCGAACGCCGATGCGTTCATTTCTGCCGCAAAAGCCCGTGGCCTGGAGCTCATCACCGTCGGCACCAAGGGTGATACGCTCCGTCTCGTCGCACGCACGCCCGAAGCCGATGGCCAGGTGCTCGCCGTTCACTTTGCCGGCAAAACATACGAGGTCGTACTGCCGCTGGCCGGGGACTTCCAGGCATCGAACGCCCTTGTCGCCGCCGGCCTTGCCATCGGGCTTGGTGATTCCGCCGAGAAGGTCTTCGCAGCGCTCGCACATCTGAGAGGCGCGCCGGGCCGTCTTGAAAAAGTCGCTTATGCGAAATCCGGCGCCGCGATTTACGTCGATTACGCCCATACGCCGGATGCCTTGGAAACGGTATTGAAAGCCATTCGTCCGCATGTCGCGAACAAACTTCATATCGTCTTCGGTTGTGGCGGCGACCGCGACAAAGGCAAGCGTCCCTTGATGGGCGCAGCTGCAGCGCGTTTTGCAGACGATGTGATTGTTACGGACGACAATCCGCGCAGCGAAGATCCGGCGACGATACGCAAGGAAGCTCTCGCGGGCGCTCCGGGCGCGCATGAGATAGGAGATCGCGCGCTAGCAATTCGCGATGCAGTCGCTTCGTTGCATGCCGGCGACATTCTCGTCATTGCGGGCAAGGGGCATGAGTCCGGCCAGACGATCGGCAATGAAGTTCGTCCGTTCCTCGACAAAGACGAAGCCATGAAGGCGGCAATTTCGCTCGGCGGCCGTGCCGCGGAGGCTGCATGAGCGATCTTTGGACATCTTCGGAAGCAGAAGCGGCAACCCTAGGTCATGCCAGCGCCGCGTTCTCGGTCACAGGCATGTCCATCGACACGCGCACGCTCAAGCCCGGCGACCTCTTTATTGCCCTGAAAGGTGATGCGCGGGATGGGCACGAATTTGTGAAAGCCGCTTTCGATGCGAAGGCCTCTGCGGCGCTCGTCTCGCATAAGCCGGATGGCGTGAAAGGCCCATTTCTTACCGTCGGTCATGTTCAGCGCGGCTTGGAAGATCTGGCACGGGCTGCGCGGGCGCGCAGCCACGCCAAAATCGTTGCGGTGACCGGTAGCGCAGGAAAGACAACGACGAAGGAAATGCTGCGGCTTGCCTTTGGCGCGCTCGGTAACACCCATGCTTCGGCAGCCTCCTACAACAACCATTGGGGGGTGCCGCTCAGTCTCGCCTCCATGCCGCGTGAAACCGAATTCGGCGTGTTCGAAGTCGGCATGAATCATTTTGGTGAGCTGCGCAATCTTGTCAGCTTCGTGCGTCCGCATGTGGCGCTCGTCACCACCATCGCGCCTGCCCATCTGGAATTCTTTGGAAACTGCGAAGCCATCGCGGATGCAAAGTCTGAAATCTTCGAGGGAATTTTGCCGGGCGGCACGGCGCTCATTCCTGCCGACAGCGAATATGCTGCACGCCTCACCACGCGCGCCAAGCAGGCTGGCGTCAGCCGCGTGATGTCTTTTGGCGCCAAAGGCAGCGACGCCAGGCTGATAGGCTTCAGCGAAACCGAAGACGGCATGAAAGTGCAGTGCGAAATCCTCGGCCGCCGCGTTGATTTCCGCATTGGCGCGCCAGGTGCGCATATCGCGGGCAATGCGATTGGTGCTTTGTTGTCGGTCGCGGTTCTTGAAGGCGATGTGTTGAATGCGGCCGCGGCGCTTTCGCAATTCGCAGCGCTCAAAGGCCGGGGTGCCCGGTTCAAAGTGAAAGCTGGAGCCGGAAGCGCGGAAATCATCGACGAGAGCTACAATGCCAATCCGGCTTCCATGGCCGCTGCGTTGGCGCTGCTCGGATCTGCCAAAGCAAAACGCCGTATCGCAGTGCTCGGCGACATGCTGGAGATGGGCTCGGATGGTCCGGCACATCACGCCGATCTCGCGGCGCCGATCGAAGCGGCGCGGGTGGACAGCGTCTATCTCAATGGTCCCCAGATGAGATCATTGTGGGGCAAGCTTTCCGCATCGCGGCAGGGTGCTTACGCGGAGACATCCGTGGAAATCGCACCGCTTGTCGCGGGCACGCTCCAAGATGGCGACGTTGTTCTCGTCAAAGGGTCGTTGGGCAGCGGGATGGCCACTATTGTTGACGCGCTGAAGGCGCGTGGGCTGGCGGGATAAGGGGGAACCGGTGTTTCATTATTTTCTCTTTCCATTGGCGGACCGCTTCGCGGCGTTCAACATTTTCCGGTACATCACCTTTCGCGCCGGCGGCGCATTGATGACGGCGCTGCTGATCGCGTTCCTTATCGGTCCGTCCATGATCGCATGGCTGCGTGCGCGTCAGGGTAAGGGCCAGCCGATCCGCGCCGATGGCCCGCAACGTCATGTCTTGGAGAAGCAAGGCACACCGACGATGGGCGGCCTTATGATCCTTATCTCTTCGGTGGTTGCGACATTGCTCTGGGCCGATCTGACCGATCTGTATGTCTGGGTCGTTTTGCTGGTGACCCTGAGCTTCGGGCTGCTCGGTTTCACCGACGACTATCAAAAGGTCACCAAGCGCTCGTCCGCGGGAATCAGCGGGCGTGCGAAGCTGGTGGTCCAGTTCGTCGTGGCGGTTCTGGCGAGTTATGCGGTGATGCGGCTGGAAGGCTCTCCACTTGCCGGTGGTGTCGCAATTCCTTTTCTCAAACAGGCTCTCATCCCCCTTGGGTGGGGCTTCCTGATTTTCGGGATGCTCGTCATCGTGGGTGCGTCCAACGCCGTCAATCTGACCGATGGCCTCGATGGTCTCGCGATTGTACCGGTGATGATCGCGGCGCTTGCCTTCGCGCTGATCGCCTATCTCGTGGGCAACATCAAGTTCGCCGATTATCTTCAGCTTCATTACGTGGCAGGAACGGGCGAGCTTGCCGTCTTCCTCGCCGCGTTGCTGGGCGCCGGACTAGGATTCCTCTGGTACAATGCGCCGCCTGCCATGGTGTTTATGGGTGACACCGGATCTTTGGCGCTGGGTGGCGCTCTTGGCGCCGTAGCGATCGCGACCAAGCATGAGATCGTTCTAGCCATCGTCGGTGGCCTTTTCGTGCTTGAAGCAGTCTCCGTGATCATCCAGGTGGCGTCGTTCAAGCTCACGGGCAAGCGCGTCTTCAAGATGGCGCCGATCCATCATCATTTCGAGCAACTGGGCTGGAAGGAATCCACGGTCGTCATCCGCTTCTGGATCATCGCCGTTGTGTTGGCTCTCATTGGCCTTTCCACGTTGAAGCTCCGGTAAACACATGATCGTCTCCACCACCTTTGCGAAAGCTGACGTCGCCGTCTTCGGACTGGCGCGGTCCGGCGTCGCGTCGGTGAAGTCGCTGGTGGAAGGTGGCGCGCGCGTGTTCGCGTGGGACGACAAGGAAGAAAATAGAGCGATCGCCAAAAAAGAAGGCGCTGTCGTTCAACCCTTCACGGATTGGCCATGGAGCCGCATCAAAGCGCTGGTGCTGAGCCCCGGTGTCCCGCTTACGCATCCCGCGCCGCACGCCGTCGTCATCGCCGCGCAAAACGCGGGTGCCGAGATCATCGGCGACATGGATTTGTTTGCACGGGAAATCCGGCCGGATCGATCGAAGCCTGCCCGTGCGCCTATTATTGCTATAACCGGCACCAACGGGAAATCCACCACCACCGCCCTCATCAGCCATATTCTCGCGCAATGCGGATTCGTACCCGAAATCGGCGGCAACATCGGAAAATCCGTTCTCGATGCCGCGCCGCCCGCAGCCAAGACGATCTATGTTCTGGAGGTTTCGTCTTATCAGATCGATCTTGCGCCTGGACTGACGCCCGATGTTTCGGTGTTGACCAATATCACGCCGGATCATATCGACCGGCACGGCAGTCTCGAAAATTATGCGGCCGTAAAAGCGCGCCTTCTCGCGCAAACAGCGAAGACAGGACGCATCTGCATCGGCGTCGACGATGCACAAACCGCCGCGATTTACACGCGTTTCTCTTCCAACGGCGGTGCGGAGACCGTGCCGGTGTCGGTCGGCAAGGTGCTTGGCCGTGGAATCCTTGTACTCGATGGCGCACTTTACGACGCGCAGGGGCAACGGGCGGCACAGGTCATGAATATGTCCGCCGCGCCGCACCTGCCGGGAAGTCACAACTGGCAGAACGCGGCGCTGGCCTATGGCGCTGTGAAGCCGTTTGTGAAAGACACGCGGTCCATCGCTGCCGCGATTGCCAGTTTTCCCGGTCTTGCACATCGCATCGAAGATGTGGGTCGTGCGGGGAAAGTCCGGTTCGTGAACGATTCCAAGGCAACAAACGCGGAAGCAGCGGAACGTGCGCTTGTTTGTTTTCCGGATATCTACTGGATTGCGGGCGGTCGCGAGAAGGAAGGCGGGATTGGCAGCCTCAAGCCCCATTTCGACCGAATCCGAAAGGCTTATCTGATCGGTGAGGCTGCGGAAGGTTTCGCGACGACGCTGGGTGATGTCCCGCATGAAATTTCCGGCACCCTGGAGAACGCGGTGAGGGCTGCATTCGCCGATGCCCGCAACGCGAATATCGCGACTCCTGTCGTGCTTCTGTCTCCCGCTTGTGCGTCGTTCGACCAGTTCAAAGATTTCGAGCAGCGTGGCGATGCCTTCCGCGCGCTCGTCGAAAATCTCGCGGCGCCCGAGAGACAGGCGTCATGAGCATCTCGCGCGCGGACAAGGGCGGTTTGGCGGACTGGTGGTTCACGGTGGACCGCGTGGCGCTTTTCGTCATGCTTGCGCTCATCGGTATCGGATTGATGCTCGCCTTTGCGGCGAGTCCGGCCGCGACCGGCGGGCCCATGACGGCCGGCGATTTCCGCTATGCCATCAAGCAGGTCGCGTTCGCCATGATCGCAGGCGGCATTCTGGCATTCACATCACTCATGTCCTTGCGGGCCATCAAGCTCGGCGCTGCAATCGTGTTTGCGGTGAGCGTCATTGGCTCATGCGCCGTCCTGTTCACCGGCAGCGAAGTGCTGGGCGCAAAGCGGTGGATCGATCTGGGCTTCACCACGTTGCAGCCGTCCGAGTTCCTGAAACCCAGCTTTGCGATCCTGGGTGCGGCCATTCTCGCCGATCCCGTGCCGATCAGATTCCGCGGCCTGACATTCCGCAAAGAACTGATCGCATTTCTCGTATTGCTGCCGGCGATCTTGGTGCTGACCCGGCAACCGGATTACGGCCAGACAGCGGTTTTGTTGACGCTTTGGGCAGCACTTTTGTTCTTCAATGGGCTGCCACTGATCTGGACGAGCATTCTTGGCGGCATCGGAAGTGTGCTGCTGACGCTGCTCTACATCTTCGTCCCTTATATCCATCATCGCGTCGAGCAATTCGTGGATGACGACAAGGTCGGTTACCAGGCTAATCTCGCCATGAAGGCATTTGAGCATGGTGGCCTGGTCGGCGTCGGTCCCGGTGCGGGTACGATCAAATACCGCATCCCCGACGCCCATTCCGACTTCATTTTCGCTGTTGCAGGCGAAGAATTTGGTGTCGCGCTGTGTGGACTCATTGCGCTCCTCTTTTGTGTACTGAGCGTGAGACTGCTGCTGCGCGCCACGCGTGCGCGCGATTCATTCGCGCAGCTCGCCGGCGCCGCTCTGGCTTTCGTGGTGGCGCTTCAGGCCTTCATCAACATGGGCGTTGCGATGAACATGCTGCCCGCCAAAGGCATGACGCTGCCCTTCATCTCCTATGGTGGCTCATCGCTCTTCGCCGTCGCTATGACGATGGGCTTTGCGCTTTCGGTCACGCGCCAGAGGCCCAAGATCGGCGAGCAGGATCACAGCGCATTCCGCTTTCTGCGCGAGGTGCCCGCATGAGCACCATCGTACTGGCAACCGGCGGCACGGGCGGACATTTGTTTCCAGCGCAAGCCTTGGCGGCGGAGCTAACCAAGCGTGGACGCACCATAGTGGTGATGACGGACGCGCGCGGAACGCAGTATCCGACATACTTTCCGGGCGCCTCTATTGAGATTGTCCCGGCAGCCGCGTTTTCCGATCGCTCCGTGCTGGGCCTGATCAAGGCGCCTTTTGAAATTATCGCGGGCGTCTTTGTGGCGCTCGGCAAACTTTCACGCATCAAGCCGGCGGCTGTTGTCGGCTTTGGCGGCTATCCGAGCGTGCCGGTGATGATCGCCGCCTGCATTTCGCGCAGGCCTACCGCGATCCTTGCTCCCGATGCCGTGCTTGGCCGCGCCAACCGGCTGGTCGCCGACTACGTGCGCGTGATAGCCGCCGGTCTGCCACTGAAGCGCTTCCTGCCCAAGGAAATGTCGAAGGTCGTTTACACCGGCAACCCGGTCCGGCCGGAAGTCGTGGCATTCGACGGTGCGCATTACGATGCGCCGTCCAGTGGGCCGATCAATTTGCTTGTCTTTGGCGGCAGCCAAGGTGCCCGTGCCTTGAGCGAAATCGTGCCGGCTGCGATCGCCTTGATGCCTGCTGAAATGAAGGCGCGGCTCGATATCGTCCAGCAATGCCGCCCCGAAGACCTCGAAGCTGTCCGCTCCTTATATAATAAGGAGAGCGTGAAGGCCGAACTGGCGCCCTTCTTCAAGGATCTGCCGGCCCGCATGGCCCAGGCGCATCTGGTGATCGGCCGCTCCGGCGCCGGCACGGTCGCCGAGCTGATGGTCATCGGCCGGCCCGCGATCCTCATCCCATTGCCGCATGCTCTGGACGATAACCAGACTCCCAATGCCGATGCGTTGGTGGAAGCCGGCGGCGGTTGGCGCGTGGCACAGAAGGATCTCACGCCGGAAAAACTTGCGGCCATGCTGCAAGATGCATTCGCGCAGCCTGAAGATCTGGCGCGGCGGGCAGCCGCGGCGCATGCGCAAGCGAAGCCGGATGCCGCGCAGCGTCTGGCCGATGTCGTCGATAAGCTTGCGAGGGCGGCATGAAAGTATCGCCCACCCGCGTTCCCCTCGACATCGGCACGATCCATTTCATCGGCATCGGCGGCATCGGCATGAGCGGCATCGCCGAGATCATGCACAATTTCGGCTACAAGGTTCAGGGCTCGGACGCATCCGAAAGCGCGAACATCAAGCGCCTGCGCGATATGGGTATCCAGGTCCATATCGGCCACGACGCGATGAACCTGAAGGACGTTGCCATCGTTGTCTATTCGTCGGCCATCAAGCCCGGAAATGTCGAGCTAGAGACGGCACGTGCGCTTCAGCTTCCTCTCGTGCGCCGCGCCGAGATGCTCGCCGAGATCATGCGGCTGAAAAATTGCGTTGCCATCGCCGGTACCAACGGCAAGACGACGACAACGACGCTGACCGCCGCGCTGATTGATGCCGGGGGACTTGATCCCACCATCGTCAATGGCGGCATCATCAATCAATACGGCACTAACGCAAAGCTTGGCGCTGGCGATTGGGTTGTCGTCGAAGCCGATGAAAGTGACGGCACATTCCTTCGGCTTCCCGCGACAATCTCGGTTGTGACCAATATCGACCCGGATCATCTCGACTATTTCGGCACGTTTGATCGTATGCGCGATGCATTTCAACGGTTTGTCGAAAATGTGCCGTTCTATGGTTTCGCCGTACTGTGCCTCGATCATCCGGAAGTGCAGGCGATGATCGGCAAGATCGAAGATCGCCGTCTCATTACCTATGGATTGAGTCCACAGGCCGACGTGCGCGCTACGAATGTGCGGTTCTCGGAAGGCGTCTCGCATTTCGACGTCACCGTACTCAACCGGCGGACGCTGAAAGAAACGCGTCTGGAAGGCATGCGTCTTCCCATGCCGGGCGAGCATAACGTGCTCAATTCGCTCGCGGCGATCACGGTTGCGCGCGAGCTCGGAATCCCGGACGACAAGATCCGCACGGCACTTTCCAATTTCCGCGGTGTCGGCCGCCGTTTCACCCGCGTTGGCGAATGGAATGGCGCAGCCATCGTGGACGATTATGGCCACAATCCCTTCAAGATCGCCGCCGCGCTGAAAGCGGCGCGTCAGGCCTATGCCGGACCGGTCGTCGCCGTCGTGCAGCCGCACCGATACACGCGCTTGCGCGACACGTTCGAACAGTTCGCGCAATGTCTGAACGATGCTGACGTCGCGATCATCGCGCCGGTCTATGCGGCGGGCGAGCAGCCGATCGAAGGCATCAATCGTGATACCTATGTCGAGGCGCTCCGCAGCCACGGTCATCGCAATGTGCTCACTATCGACGGGGAGGCGGATTTGCCGGAGGCGCTTGCTCCGCATCTCAAGGCCGGTGGCGTGGTCGTGATGCTCGGCGCCGGTTCCATCTCCGGCTGGGCGTACAATCTGGAAAATGCATTGAAGGCGCGGGAGGGTACAGCGTGATGATGACCCGTCCTTGCGACATGCTCCCGCCCGTGCGCGGCACTTATGCCGAGAATGCGCCATTGAAAGATCTCGTGTGGTTCCGCGCGGGTGGCAAAGCGGAAATCCTGTTCCGCCCGGCGGATGCGGACGATCTGGCGGCGTTTCTTGCCAATAAGAGCGCGAACACGCGCGTGAGCGTCATCGGTGTCGGATCCAATCTCTTGGTTCGCGACGGCGGCATTCCAGGAGTCGTTGTGCGGTTGCCCGGCGCGTTCGGGAAAATGTTCGTCGAGGGGCGGCAGGTTCGCGTCGGCGCGGCTGCATTGGATGCGGCGGTCGCGCGTCACGCAGCCGACGCCGGCATCGGCGGCATGGAATTTTTGCGCGGCATTCCTGGCACCGTTGGCGGAGCCTTGCGCATGAATGCAGGCTGTTATGGCCGCGAGATCCAGGACATTTTCATCGAAGCGACAGCCGTCGACGGCCACGGCAAGAAACATGTCCTGAAAGCCTCGGAGATGGGCTTTGAGTATAGAAAGACGAATGTGCCGGACGATTTCATCTTCGTCGAAGCCGTGTTCGAAGGCGAAACGGACGACTCTGCCGCTATCAAGGCGCGGATGAACGTCCTCGTCGAGCAACGCGAGAGCACCCAGCCGGTGAAATCGAGGACCGGCGGTTCGACCTTCAAGAATCCGCCGGGACACAAATCCTGGAAGCTGATCGACGAAGCGGGTTGCCGCGGTTTGGTGCGCGGACAGGCGCAGGTCAGCGAAAAACACTGCAACTTCCTCATCAACACGGGCGACGCCAAGGCCGCGGATATTGAAGGCCTGGGCGAAGAAGTTCGGGCGCGCGTGAAAGCGGCGTCCGGCATTGAACTGGAATGGGAGATCAAGCGGGTGGGCGTGCCATGACGGTATATAAGAAGGTGGCCGTTCTGCTCGGCGGGCTTTCCGCGGAACGCGAAGTCAGCCTTTCGTCCGGCGCGGGCTGCGCAAAGGCGCTGCGCGAAGAGGGTTTCGACGTTATCGAAATCGATCCCAAGAACGCCGATCTCGCGGCGCAGCTCAATGCCACCAAGCCGGATGTCGTGTTCAACGCACTGCACGGCCGTTGGGGCGAAGATGGCTGCGTCCAAGGGCTGCTGGAACTGCTACGGATTCCATACACGCATTCCGGCGTTCTGGCCTCCGCCATCGCCATGCACAAGCAGCGCACGAAAGACATCTATCAGGCGGCAGGACTTCCGATCGTGAAGTCCATCGTGGTGGACCGCCGCGAAGCAGCTGCGAAACATTTGATGGATCCGCCCTATGTGGTGAAGCCGGTGAACGAAGGTTCGTCTGTTGGCGTCTTCATCATCCGCAAGGGTGACAACCGTCCGCCGGAAGCCCTCGGAAGCGAAGAGTGGAATCTGTCGAACGAAATGATGGTCGAAGAATTCGTGCCGGGTCGCGAGCTCACCGTCGCGGTGATGGGCGGCAAGGCGCTTGGCGTCACCGAAATCACGACCGGGCTGGAATTCTACGACTACGAAGCAAAATATTCGGAAGGTGGTTCACGGCACGTCCTGCCCGCGAAAATTCCGGAAGCGGTCACCAAGGATGCGATGCGCATTGCTGAGGCGGCGCATGTTGCGCTCGGTTGCCGTGGCGTAAGCCGCACCGATCTGCGGTACGACGATACAGGTCCGAAACATCGTCTGGTGCTTCTGGAAACCAACACCCAACCGGGCATGACGCCGACCTCGCTCGTTCCTGAGCAGGCCGCTTATGCCGGTTACAGCTATGGCAAGCTTTGCCGCTGGATCGTGGAGGACGCCTCGTGCGATCGGTAAAGGTGCAGAAGCGGCCAAGCCCGCGCTCCAATTCCGGCCGCCGTGGTGCTTCGCCCGTGCGCACGCCACGCCGCGAACAATTCGGCAAGCGAGAGACGTTCAACAACAGCCGCATCGCGCGCTTCTTCCGCGAGACTCGGGATCGTCTCACGCCGTCGCGGCCGATGCTCTACATCAGCACCAGCCTGTTCGCACTGACGTTGATCGTCGGCTTGCTCGTCGGCGGTTATGTCGGCCGCGCCATTGGCGCTGTGAGCGATACTGCCAACATGATCGCGGCGGATGCGGGCTTCGGTATTTCCTCTGTCCATCTCGCCGGCAATCGCCGCACACCACCCGCGTCGATATTGGCGGCGCTGGGCTTCGAACCGGGGCAATCCATCTTCAAGGCGGATGTTCACGCCGCACGTGATCGCCTGATGCAGTTGGAGTGGGTTGCGGAGGCCGATGTCAGCCGTCGTTATCCGGATTCGATTTCGGTGCAGATTGTCGAAAAGCGCCCCTACGCACTCTGGCAGGCGGCAGACGGACTTCATGTCATCGAACGTTCGTCAAAACCGATCTCCTTTGCGCGCCTTGAGGATTATCCGCATCTGCCGGTGTTTGTCGGCGATGCCCCCCAGGGCGGCGCGGAGCTTGTCGAGGCCATCGCGCAGCATCGCGCCGTGTTCGCGCGTGTGAAGGCCATGCAGCGCGTTTCCGGCCGCCGCTGGAATCTCATTCTGGACGACGGCGTGATCGTGAAACTTCCTGAAGAGGGATGGCGCTCGCAACTCGACGCACTCGAGCACCTCATCGTGGATAAGAGCGTTCTGGAACGCGACATCGCCGAAATCGATCTCAGATCGCCGGACAATTACTTCTTTGTGCTGCGCAGCGGCGAGCAGCAGCAGGTTACGCGGGGGAATAAAACCTGATGGGTGACGCAACGAAAATGCGCACGGCAAAATCGGAAGCCACGGCGTTCCGCACCGGCCTCGTCGCCGTGCTGGATGTCGGCTCGACGAAGACCGTTTGTCTGATCGGGCGGGCCGAACCTGGCAATCTACGCGTTGTCGGTGCGGCGCTGCGGGAAACCAACGGCGTCAAATCCGCCACGGTCACCAGCATCATCGAAGCCGAGGAAACGATCCGCGAAGCCGTCGCGGCCGCGGAAAATCATGCCGATGCGCGCATCCAGAATGTTCTGATTTCGGTCGCCTGCGGTTCGCCGATCAGCATCAAGGGCCGCGCGGTCGCGGCGCTGGACGGTGCGCTGGTTTCCGATGGCCATCTCCATGCCTTGCTGCGCGAAGGTCGCAGCAAGTGCCAGATGGATGGCTATGAGATCATTCAGGCCGCGCCGACCTCTTATGTGGTCGATGAAGCGCGCGGTGTTCACGATCCGTCCGGTATGTTCTGCCAGCGCATTGGTGTGTCGATGCATGCTGTCGGCGTGCGGCCTTCGCCCTTGGCCAATCTGAAGCTCGCCATCGAGCGCTGCCATCTGTCCGCCGTCGGTTCGTTGTTCTCCGGCTATGCCAGCGGCCTGTCGACCTTGACCGACGATGAAAAGCAGCTCGGCGCGACCCTGATCGACATGGGTGGCGGCGTCACCTCCATCGCGGTCTTCATGGAAGGCCAGCTGGTCCATGCCGACGTGGTGCCGATCGGGGGCAATCATGTTACCGCGGACCTCGCGCGGATGCTCGCAGCGCCGATCTCGGCGGCCGAGCGGCTGAAGACGCTCTATGGCGCCGCGCTGGGCGATATCGAGACCGGAACCGACGTCATCGCGGTGCCCCAGATGGGTGAAGACGGCGACGAATATGCCGCCCGCGTTCCGCGCTCCATGCTCACCCGCATCATCCAGCCGCGCCTCGAAGAGATCTTCGCGCAGGTCCAGGAACGCCTGCGCGCCAGCGGTTTCGACGTCGCTGCCGGACGGCGTGCTGTGCTGACCGGCGGTGCCTGTCAGCTCGCGGGCACGCGCGAACTGGCGCAACGGGTGCTCAACAAGCAAATCCGGCTTGGCCGTCCGCAAACCTTCCATGGTCTGCCGGCGGCATCGGCCGGGCCGGACTATTCAACGGCGCTCGGTCTTCTCATGGCCGGCGCGACGATGCCGCCCGAGGCCCTTAATCCGGACCTCGTGGCGGAGCCGGAAAAAATTCGCCGCGGATTCATCAAGAACCTAGTCGACGGACTCTTCGGGTGATTCAATCCCAAGTGATTCGCGCCGCAGCGAACAATAAGAAGATTTGGGTCGGGTAGGGCCAAAGGCCGAGTGCAAAGGAGAGAGTAACATGGCGATCAAACTCGGGGCTCCCGAAGTCAAAGAACTGCGGCCGCGCATCACGGTGTTGGGCGTTGGCGGCGCGGGCGGCAATGCCGTCAACAACATGATTTCCTCCAAGCTGGAGGGTGTCGATTTCATCGTCGCGAACACGGACGCGCAGGCGCTGGCCCAGTCCAAGGCCGAACGTCGCATCCAAATCGGCGCAAGAATCACCGAAGGCCTTGGCGCGGGTGCGAAACCCGATGTGGGCCGCGCGGGCGCTGAAGAGTCTCTCGAAGAAATTCTCGAGCAGATCGACGGCTCGCATATGGTCTTCATCACCGCCGGCATGGGTGGTGGCACAGGAACCGGTGCAGCCCCGGTCATCGCCCGCGCGGTACGCGAGATGGGCGTGCTGACGGTCGGCGTCGTCACCAAGCCGTTCGGCTTTGAAGGCGAGAAGCGCATGCAGATCGCCGAGCGCGGCATCGAAGAACTTCAGGCGTTCGTCGATACGCTCATCGTCATCCCGAACCAGAACCTGTTCCGCGTCGCCAACGAGAAGACGACGTTTGCGCAAGCCTTCACCATGGCCGACGACGTGCTGCACTCCGGCGTGCGCGGCGTCACCGATCTGATCGTCATGCCGGGTCTCATCAATCTTGACTTCGCCGACATCAAGACGGTGATGGGTGAGATGGGCAAAGCCATGATGGGCACTGGCGAAGCCGAAGGCGAAGACCGCGCGCTCCGCGCCGCGGAAGCCGCGATCTCCAATCCGCTGCTCGACGACGTGTCGATGAAGGGCGCGCGCGGCGTGCTCATCAACATCACCGGCGGCCCGGACATGGGCCTGTTCGAAGTCGATCAGGCGGCGAACCGCATCCGTGCGGAAGTTGTTCCCGGCGCGAACATCATCTTCGGCGGCACGATCCTGGAAAACATGGAAGGCCGCATCCGCGTGTCCGTTGTCGCTACCGGCATGGATGCCGAGCAGATGCAGCAGACGCCGCAGAACGTTGCTCACATTCGCCCGTACCAGAAGCAGCCGGTCATTCAGCCCAAGCCGATCGAGCCGGCGCGTCCGGCGGCGATGGCGGCCAACCCGGTTCACGCGCGCGTGCAGACGATTGCCAACGAGATGAAGGCAGCGCCCGTGCCTGCGATGGAAACGCGTGCACCGGAACCGCTTTCGGCGATGGAATCCGAGATCTTCGGCGAAGCGGAAAAGCCGGCAGCGGCGCGTTACGTCATCGGCGAGGACGATATCCCGCCGATGCCGGAAGGCATTCGTCCGCCGCCGATGCGCGCCGAACCGCCGCGCCGGATGGCCGAGCCGGAACAGCCCAAGCGCCGCTTCGGCCTGTTTGGTGCACGCAAGGAAAAGGCGCCGGAAATCCAGCATGAGCCGCCGCGCGCAGCCTCCACGCCGCGCGCGACCACGCAGGTCATGGGTCGCAACGAACAGCAGCGCCAGCCGGCACCGCAGAGCAATCCGGACGATCTGTTCCCCGAATCCAAGAAGGACGATCAGTTCGAAATTCCCGCTTTCCTGCGCCGTCAGCAGAACTGAAGACAGAACAGCGTATCGGAAGGCGCTCTGGCTTTGCCGGGGCGCCTTTCGCTTTTGTGGGTCTCGTTGGATAAAGTGGCGATATGAGACGGACACTCGCCAAAGAGATTTCCAAAAGCGGCACCGCGCTTCACGAGGGCGCCACCGTCAACATGACGCTTTCTCCCGTGGAGCCTGGCACCGGCATCGTGTTTCGCCGTTCCGATCTGGGCGGCCGTGAAATTCCCGCCCTTTACGATCGCGTCGGAGAAACACGGCTCGGCACCGTGATCGCCGAAGGCGGCGCGACTGTCGGCGTGATCGAACATTTGATGGCCGCTGTTGCCGGCGCGCAGATCGACGACCTTGTCGTGACGCTGGATGGACCCGAACCGCCGATCCTGGATGGCGATGCTTTGTCTTATTTCCAGCTGATCGAAGAGGCTGGAACGCGCGAACAAGCGGGCGCGCGCAAGGCCATCAAAGTCATCAAGTCCGTCGAAATTACGATCAAGGATGCGCAGATACGGCTGCTGCCGTCAGATGCGCCGGAATATACGTTCGATCTGGACTATTCGAACACCAAGGCGATCGGCAAGCAGTCCTACACGATGACTTTCACACGTGAGAATTTTGCGCGTGATATCGCGCCCGCGCGCACCTTCGGCTTCATGCATGAGCTCGACATGCTCCACAAAATGGGTCTGGGCCGCGGTGCGTCATTGACGAACACCATCGCCATCGAGGGCGACAATGTCGTCAACAAAGACATCATGCGATTCCCGGATGAATTCGTGCGCCACAAGATTCTGGATGCCATCGGCGATATGGCGCTGGCAGGTGGCCCGCTGATCGCGCGCTTTGAAGGCGTGAAGTCTGGACATGCGACGAACAACGCGGTTCTGCGCGCGCTTTTTGCCGATGCTGCGAACTACACGGTCGTCGAAATCTAGGCGCCGCTCTGCACGTCGCGCATGGCCTTGAGCAGGCCGGTCACCGCCGAGCGCAAATTCTCGTCTTTCAGTTCCTGGAAATTGCGCACCAGGTCGATAGCGGCGCGGTTGTGCCCGCCATGGGGCAGGCCATCACCAGACCTCGCGGAGTCGAACTCCTCGAAGAAATAGGCGACACTCACCTTTAATTCCTGCGCGATCTCGTAGAGCCGTCCGGCGCTGATGCGGTTGGCGCCGGTTTCGTATTTCTGCACCTGCTGATAGGAAATGTGCAGCTGCCGCGCGAGGTCTTCCTGGGTCAGCCCCAACTCGGTCCGCCGGACCCGAAGGCGCTCCCCCACATGATTATCGACCTGGCCGCTCAGTTTCCCATCCGTGGTTCCAGTACTCATGATTCCCGCGCGCATTGCTTCTGGGTCTGTACGCGTGGCCCCTCCGCCCGGATCAGCCGAAACGGCACAAATCTTTGCCATGTATGGGAAACTTGGCCCCGGCGGTCTGGACCGGGGTTCCGGCTCAATGGCATAAGGTGGCGGCTTGGGCGTTGGCTGCGCCTCTTCGGGAGACGGCATGCTGTTGAATTTCCTCGATAATATCCGCTTCCGGAAAATCCGGACCGGCGCCCTGATGGCCGTGACGGCGGCTGCGTTGTCGCTCGCGGGCTGCTCGGGCGTTACCGACAAGAAGGACGCCGACTATGTCGAGCGCCCGGTCGAGCAAATCTATGCCGACGCGTGGAAGCAGATCGACAACCACGACTGGGAGAACGCCGCCAAGCAGTTCGACGAAGTCGAGCGCCAGCACCCCTATTCCATCTGGGCCCGCCGCGCGATGCTGATGGCCGCCTTCTGCTACTATCAGGCCAACAAATACACGGACGCGACCAACACCGCGGACCAGTACATCTCGCTGCATCCGGGCAGCAAGGAAGTGGCCTATGCCTTCTATCTGAAGGCGATGTCGCTCTACGAACAGATCATCGATGTCGGCCGCGATCAGACCGTCACCGAGCAGGCGCTGACCGCGTTGCAGGACGTCGTGCAGCGCTTTCCGAACACCGAATATGCCCGCGACGCCCGCCTGAAAATCGACCTGACGCTGGACCATCTCGCCGGCAAGGAAATGGAAGTCGGCCGTTACTATCTCGTCCGCCGCAACTACATCGGGGCGATCAACCGGTTCAAAACCGTGGTGCAGCGTTACCAGAAGACGCCGCAGATCGCTGAAGCGCTGGAACGTCTGACCGAGGCCTATTACGCGCTGGGCGTTTACAACGAAGCCAAGACGGCAGCCGCCGTGTTGGGCGCGAACTACCCGGGCAGCCCCTGGTATCAGGACGCCTACGATCTGCTGGTCACTCACAACCTGAAGCCCGGGGTCGATCAGAGCTCGTGGCTTGCAAGGCAATTCCAGCTATAAACTGAGCCTATGCTCGCGACGCTCAAGATTCGCGACCTCGTTCTGATCGAGGACGTGGCGCTGGACTTCGCGCCCGGTCTCAACGTGCTCACGGGTGAGACGGGCGCGGGGAAATCCATTCTGCTCGATGCCCTGGGACTGGCCGCCGGCGCGCGCGCGGGCGGGCGCTCCAGCGTACGCAACGGCGCGCAGCAAGGGTCGGCGGTCGCCATCTTCGATCTGTCGCGCAAGCATGGGGCGTTCGCGATGTTGGCCGACAACGGCATTCTGGCGGACGGCGAGATCATCCTGCGGCGGGCCATCACCGCGGACGGTCGCACGCGCGCCTTCGTGAATGACGAGCCGGTGGGCGTGGGTCTGCTGCGCGATTTTGGCGGCATGCTGGTGGAAATCCACGGCCAGTCCGACGATCGCGGCCTGTTCGACAACGCCACCCACCGCCGCGTGCTGGATGCGTTCGGCGGCAATGAAAAGCTCGTCGCGACGGTCGCCGAGCGCTTCGCGGAATTTGAAGCCGCGACGGATCAGCTCGATGCGTTGAAGAAGGCCGCTGCGGCGGCTGCCGCCGATGCCGATTTTGTGCGCCACGCGGCGGATGAATTGTCTTCGCTCGGACCGGAAGAGGGCGAGGAAGCCAAGCTCGCCGCCGAGCGGGTATTGCTGATGAACGCCAGCAAGATCGCGGAAGACATTTCCGCCGCCGTCGAATTTCTGGGCGGGGATCGCGGCGCGGAATCCTCGCTCGCCGGTGCGCTCAAGAAACTCAGCCGCACCAACGAAGAAGCCCGCAAAGCCGCCGCGTCCGCGGAAAGTGCGCTGGAACAGGCCTTCGCGCAAACCGAAGAAGCGCGCCGCGAGTTGGAAGCCCTGCTGTCGCGGCTCGATGCCGATGGCAACGAGCTGGAACGCAAGGAAGACCGCCTGCATGCGTTGCGGGCGGCGGCGCGCAAATATGGCGTGCAGCCGGACGAGCTGCCGCGCGTGCAAAAGGAATTCCAGATCAAGCTCGATTCCCTTTCCGGCAGTGGTACCGGTCTCAAAAATGCCGAAGCCGAAGTGGCAAAAGCGCGCGCGGCGTTTCTCGATGTGGCCCGCAAGCTTTCCGCAGCGCGCAAGACAGCGGCGAAGAAGCTGGAAGGCTCGGTGGTTTCCGAACTGATCCCGCTGAAACTGGCGCATGCGAAATTCCGTGTGGCGCTGGAGCTGCTTTCTGAAGACGCAGCGTCGGCGAACGGGTTGGAGCGCATCGCGTTTGAAGTGGCCACCATCGAAAGCGCGCCGTTCGGGCCACTCACCAAGATCGCATCGGGCGGCGAACTCGCGCGCTTTTCGCTGGCGCTGAAAGTGGCGCTGTCCGAAACCAGCCCACCCGCCGTTCTGGTGTTCGACGAAGTGGATCGCGGCGTCGGCGGTGCGGTGGCGGACGCGGTGGGTGAGCGGTTGCAACGGTTGGCGAAGACAACACAGGTTCTTCTCGTTACACACGCGCCGCAGGTTGCGGCGCGGGCGGATCGGCATTTTCGCATCACCCGGAAGGGCGACCGCACCCGCGTCGATCCGCTTTCCGATGACGAGCGCGCGGAAGAAATCGCACGCATGCTCTCCGGTGCTACGATCACGGACGAAGCGCGCGCCGCGGCGAAACGGTTGATGAACGAGGCCGTGCCGCAGAAGAAAGCGAAGAAGCGGGCATGACCGGCAAGGCAAAGCTCAAACCGGCTTCCAAAGCGAAGAAAGCCGATACGCCTGATTTGTTTGGGCCTTCCAGCGCGAAGCCGGTCGAGAAGCTCACCGAAGCTGAGGCCAGGAAAGACCTCGAAGCCCTGGCTTTCGAGATCGCGGAACATGATCGCCGCTATCACGGCGAGGATGCGCCCACGATTTCTGACGCGGACTATGACGCGCTACGCAAGCGCAATCTCGCCATCGAGGCGCGTTTTCCGAAACTGATCCGAGCCGACAGTCCGTCGCATCGCGTGGGCGCGACCGTGTCGGACAAGTTCAAGAAGGTCGTACATCGCGTTCCGATGTTGTCGTTGGACAACGCCTTTGCCGACGAGGACGTGACCGAATTTGTCGGCCGCGTCCGTCGTTTCCTCGGCCTGAAAGATGATCACGACATCGTCTTCACCGCAGAACCGAAGATCGACGGGCTTTCGGCTTCGCTGCGCTACGAGAAGGGTATCTTCGTGCAGGGGGCGACACGCGGCGACGGCGCGGAGGGCGAGGACATCACCGCTAACTTGCGCACCATCAAGGATATTCCGCTGCGCCTGCATGGCAAGGCGCCGGACGTTCTGGAAGTGCGCGGCGAAGTTTACATGACCCATTCCAACTTCGCGGCGCTGAACAAGCGGCAGGAGAAGGACGGCAAGCCGACCTATGCCAATCCGCGCAACTCCGCGGCGGGCTCGGTGCGCCAGCTCGATCCTTCCGTCACCGCGTCACGCGACTTGAACTTCTTCGCTTATACCTGGGGCGAAGTGAGCAAGCTGCCCGCCGATACGCAGTGGGGCATGCTGGAAGCCTTCAAGGCCTTCGGCTTCAAGGTCAATCCGCTGGTGCGGCGCTGCGAGACGGTGAAGCAGATCCTGAAGTTCTACAGCGACATCGAAAGCAAGCGCGCGAAGCTGGGCTACGATATCGATGGCGTTGTTTACAAGGTCGATGACCTCAGGCTGCAAGAACGGCTTGGTTTTATCTCCCGTTCACCGCGCTGGGCGATCGCGCACAAGTTCGCGGCGGAGCAGGCCGAGACGATCCTCGAAAAGATCGACATCCAGGTCGGCCGCACCGGGAAGATGACGCCGGTGGCGCGGCTGAAACCCATCACCGTCGGTGGCGTGGTGGTCGAGAACGCGACGCTGCACAATGAAGACGAAATCGCGCGGCTCGATGCGCGCGAAGGCGATGCTGTCATCATCCAGCGTGCGGGCGATGTTATCCCGCAAGTGGTGCGCGTCCTGACCGAGAAACGGCCGCGCGGCGCCAAGCCCTATCAGATGCCGCACAAATGCCCTGTCTGCGGCAGCCATGCCGTGCGCGAGGTCGATGAGAAGACCGGCAAGGAAGATGTCGATCGCCGCTGCACCGGCGGCCTCATCTGCGCCGCGCAGGCGGTGGAACGGCTCAAGCACTTCGTCGGCCGCGATGCGTTCGACATCGAAGGCTTCGGCGGCACTTACATCGAAACGTTGCACGAAGCCGGGATGTTGAAGGAACCGGCAGACATTTTCCTTTTGGCCAAGAACCCCGCGAAACTTGGAAAGGTCCTGGCCGATAAGCGCGCGGAACAAAGTGCCGAACGCCGCGCCAGGGAAGGCAAGGATGCGGTCGAAATCAAGTCCAAGAAGAAGGACGACGGCGACGGCAAGCTGGTCGAGAACCTGATCGCTTCCATTGAAGCGCGGCGCAAGATCGGCCTCGACCGTTTCATCAACGCACTGGGCATCCGCCATGTCGGCGAAACCAATGCGCGGCTTCTGGCGCGCACCTTCCATAGCATCGACGCTTTCGTCGCGGCAATGGAAAGCGACGACGCGCTGGAACAACTCAACGCCATCGGCGGCATCGGCGATGTGGTGGCCGAAGCGATCAAGGATTTCTTCGACGAGCCACACAACCGCAAACTGCTCGACCATCTCCTGAAAGAGGTGGATGTGCAGGACGTGGCAGCGCCGAAGATCAAAGGATCGCCCGTTGCCGGCAAAACCGTCGTCTTCACCGGCAGCTTGGAAAAGATGACGCGCCAGGAAGCCAAGGTGAAAGCGGAATCGCTCGGCGCGAAGACGGCGGGCTCGGTGTCGAAGAAAACCGATCTTGTCGTTGCCGGTCCGGGCGCGGGGTCGAAACTCACCGACGCGCAGAAATTCGGCGTGAAGGTGATCGACGAAGACGCCTGGCTCGCGATGATCAAGGGACTTTGAATTTTCGCGGATTCGGTTTTGCAACCGGCGGTCGGTGAAACGGACACGTCGCCTTTGTTTTCATTGCGCAATCGCCGTTTGATTGATCTTCATTTTTTGCCTCGCGAAAATGCGCGTTTCGCCAGATGTTGTGGTTGTTCGCGTGCGGGTTCCAGGGCTGGTATTTGAATTGCGAGTCATGGGGAGGGGGATTTCCCTCTGTTGTTTTGTCCCTCCACCTTTCCCGCCCACAACGATTCACGCAGAGGCGCAGAGAGAGCGGTGCAAAACGCGCTTTACCCGATACGACCGATATGTTTTTTCCGTCGGCGCGCGGTGCGCGCCCATGGGCTTGGGCAGCGAGCAAAAAATTCTGTCACAAGCTCGGTATCTCTGCGTCTCTGCGCGCCAAATTTTTGATGGCTCGAAAACAGAAAAGCTGCCAGCTTTCACGGGCGGGTTCGGTTTGGACGCAATTCGAGAGTTGGGAGTTTTGTACACCACCACCGTTACGCCAGTCAAACAATTATTCTTGAATTAGGAATAATTGTTTAAGCGCTTGAAATGGCTGATTTATCTGTTCAGGAGCGCTCGCGGAAGCGGCTGATGTCGATCAGGACGCCCTGCGCGTTGAAATCGAAGTTCACCGTCGTGGTGTGCTCATAGCCGCTCTCCGTGACCAACGCGATCAGCGGAATGTAATCGATCGGGTTGGGGCCGCCGGAATTGTAAATATAGCTGTCGCGCCGTCCGCCATTGATCAGTTCCGCTTTCGCGTCCGGTTCGCCCAGTTGGGCGAGAACCTGCTGCTCGGTCGTGGTGCCTTTCTGGAACTGCGCGCTGCTGTCCTTGCTCACATAGGTTCCGGAGGCGCAGCCGGCGAGGGCAAGCGCGGCAATGGCAGCGGCGGTCAGGGCGAAAGGCTTCATTGGGAAAATCTCCTCTGAGGGCGAAACTCTAAGCCGCGCGGCCGAAACCGCCTAGACGGTCTTTTCCTTGCAGCGCCATTCGGTGGTCGCGCCAACGGATTGGCACCACACCGGCCGAAGCTGCGGCCATTCGGGGATGAAGTGGTAGAGCACCGAACCGTCATAGGGGTGATAGTCCAGATGCGGCTCACCCGGCAGCGCGGAAATATAGGTCGGCGTCAGGCTGGCGAGGGATGTGGGCCACACGCCCTTTTCCTGGTGATAGGCCTGAATGGCTTCCACCACGCGATTGGCATCGCGCCGGAGCGCCATGCCCTTGGGATCCTGGTTGACCGGCCACACCGAACAACCGCCAAGCGCGATGAGCGCGGCCGCAACAACAAAACGCGAAATGTTTTTCATGATCAGATTGCCCGTGTCGCCTGTTCCAGCCAGTTGCGTGTTTCGTCATCCACCAGCGGAGACAACTTCGCGCGCGTCTTGGCGTGATAGTCGTTCAGCCAGTCGCGCTCCTCCTTGGTCAGCAGCGATGGCTCGACCAGATTGAGATCGATCGGCGCCCAGGTGACGGTTTCGAATTCCATCATCTTGCGGTCGCCGCCCGGAACCGCTTTCGGCTCTGTGACCACGACAAGGTTCTCGATACGAATGCCGTATTCGCCTTCCTTGTAATAGCCCGGCTCGTTGGAGCAGATCATGCCCGGCATCAGCGGCTGGTGGATCGGCCGCTTGGAAATGTTCTGCGGGCCTTCATGCACCGACAGGTAAGACCCGACGCCGTGGCCGGTGCCGTGATCGTAATCGAGCCCCGCATCCCACAGCGCCTTGCGCGCGAAGGCATCCAGCGCCACGCCCGGCGTGCCGGGCGGGAATTTCATCGTGCCCAGCGCGATATGGCCTTTCAGGACGCGGGTGAAACGATCCTTCATCTCCGCGGTCGGCGTGCCCACGATCATGGTACGCGTGACGTCCGTGGTGCCGTCCGGGTATTGGCCGCCGGAGTCGATGAGATAGATTTCGTTCCTGTTGATCTTGCGGTTGGACGAGGTCGTCACGCGGTAATGCGGAAGCGCGGCATGCGGCGCGGCGCCGGAGATGGAATCGAAGGAGAGGTCTGTCAGCGAGCCCGCTTTCTTGCGATAGCCTTCCAGCGTTTCCGCTGCCTGGATTTCCGTGATCTCTCCATTCGGGGCCTCACGCGCCATCCACGACAGGAAATTGGAGAGTGCCGCGCCATCGCGGATATGCGCCTTGCGCGAACCTTCGATTTCCACCGGGTTCTTGCAGGCCTTCGGCAATTGGCACGGATCGACGCCACGCTTCACCGTGGCGCCCGCTTTGGCGAGACGATCGAAGGCTGCGGCGGCTGTCCAGTTTGGATCGGCGACGACGGTTTTGCCTTTGAGCGCATCGAGTGCGGAATTGAATTCGCTCGGCGCGCGCACGCGCACGGCATTGCCCAGATGTTTCGTCACGTCCGGCGTGATCTTGCGCTCGTCCACGAACCAGTCGGCGGAGCCATCGCTGTTGAGGATCGCGTAAGAGAGGACGAACGGCGTGTGCGGGGTGTCGCCGCCGCGCACATTGAGCAGCCAGCAGATCGAATCCGCGAGGGAGACAATGGCGGCATCCGCGCCGCTCTTCTTGATGTCTTCGGCGATGCGCGTGCGCTTGGACTCTGCGCTTTCGCCGGCAAGATTCATTGCGTGCGGGATGGCCTTCGCGGTCGGTGCGGCGGGACGGTCATGCCAAACGGCGTCGATGGGATTGCCATCGGTCGGCACCAGCGCGGCACCCGCTTTCTCCACCGCGATGCGCAGCGCATCGGCGCTGGCGGCGGAATGGACCCATGGATCGAAACCGATCTTCGCGCCCTTGGGTGCGTTGTTGGCGAGCCAGCCATTCGGGCCTTCTTCGACAAGGTCGCGCGGCTCGAATTGTTTGGTATCGGTCTGCTGGCGAACCTGCAGCGTGTAGCGGCCATCGGCGAAGACCGCCGCCTTGTCTTTCAGCACGACGGCTGCGCCAGCGGAGCCGGTGAAAGACGTGAGCCATGCCAAGCGTTCGTTGCATTCGGGGAGGTATTCGCTCTGATATTCGTCGGAGTGCGGAATGACGAAACCGTCGAGTCCGCGCCTCGCAAGTTCCGCGCGCAGCGATTTGAGGCGCGGCGCAACGGTGGCGGCGTCCGAACGGTCGTCGAAGGATTGGAAAGACTGTGTTTTGTCCATGGAAATCGCACTCGGTGGGGATCGGGTTCGACCCTACCGCCGCCCGCGCGATGCCTCAAGCACAAGCGCCGTCCATGGGCCATCGCGCCGCGTCTCGCGCAAGATAAGGCCGAACGGGCGATAGAAACTGAGAACAAGATTCTCCTGCCACGTCAGCAGGCCCGACAGGATGAGCGCGCCGCCCTTGCTCAGCGAATGCGCGATGGAGGGCGCAAGTTGGGTAAGCGGGCTCGCCAAAATATTCGCAATGATGAGATCGTATGGCGCCTTTGCGGCGAGCGCAGGGCTGGCGAGGCCGTCGGCGGTGATCGCGTGGATGAGCGTCGACTCGCCATTCGC
>JANWJQ010000009.1 GCA_025451875.1 Rhizomicrobium sp. | reverse complement strand
GCGGAGGAACATATCCGCCGCAAGGAAGGCAAGAAGAAATGACCTCGAAGCTCTTTACGCGCCGCCGTTCGCGCACGCGCTACAAGATCTCGCAGACCGCGGATCGCCCGCGCCTGTCCGTGTTCCGCTCGGGCAAGCACATCTATGTGCAGGTCATCGACGATCTCAAAGGCGCCACGGTTGCTTCCGCCTCGACCAACGAGAAGGGCGAGAAGGCCGCGAAGTCCTACAACATCGATGCCGCGGCGGCGGTCGGCAAGAAGATCGCCGAACGTGCGACGAAGGCCGGCGTGAAGCAGGTCGTGTTCGATCGCGGCGGTTACATTTATCACGGGCGCATCAAGGCGCTCGCAGACGCTGCCCGTGAGGGCGGCCTCGAATTCTGAGGACCATGAAACATGGCACGTGAAGAAGGCAGTGGTGGCGAGCGTCGCGGTCGTAGAGACCGCAATGACCGCGAAGAGCGCGACAACGAATTCGTCGATAAGCTGGTTCACATCAATCGCGTTGCGAAGGTTGTGAAGGGTGGCCGCCGCTTCGGTTTCGCAGCCCTCGTTGTCGTAGGTGACCAGAAGGGCCGTGTTGGCTTCGGTCATGGCAAGGCACGCGAAGTGCCGGAAGCCATCCGCAAGGCCACCGAAGAAGCCAAGAAGTCGCTCATCCGCGTTCCGCTGAAAGACGGCCGTACGCTGCATCACGAAGTTCGTGGTCATCATGGCGCGGGTAAAGTCATCGTTCGTCCGGCTCCGGCCGGTACGGGCGTGATCGCCGGCGGTCCGCTGCGCGCCGTGTTCGAAGCCCTGGGCGTTGGCGACGTCGTGTCGAAGTCGCTCGGCACCTCGAACCCGTACAACATGGTTCGCGCGGTGTTCGATGCGCTGCAGAACCAGCAGAGCCCGCGCATGGTTGCCCAGCGCCGTGGCCGCAGCGTCGCCGAGATCATCTCGCGCCGCGAAGGTCAAAAGGGCGAGCAGGTTGCCGCGAATTAATTGACGCGTTCGCGCAGGAATGCGCGTCGCACCGAAAGAGATATGTGTGATGGTTGAGAAGAAGACAGCAGCGAAGAAGGCGCCGGAGAAGAAATCCGGCAAGACCGTCACGGTGCGCCAGATCCGCAGCACGGCCCGCAAGCCGAAGGAACAGGAAGCCACATTGCGCGGCCTGGGCCTGGGCAAAATCCGCCGCGAGCGTACGCTGGAAGACACGCCGGCCGTTCGCGGCATGATCCGCGCGGTGCAGCATCTGGTTGAAGTGGTCGAAGACAAGAAATAACTGGATGGTCGGCGCAAACGCTGGCCGGCCATGACGAGGTTAAAATGAAGCTCAACGAAATCCGCAACAATCCCGGCGCGCACAAGCGCAAGGCCAAGGTCGGCCGCGGTTCCTCCTCCGGTCTCGGCAAGACCTCGGGCCGTGGTGTGAAGGGTGCCAAGGCGCGTACCGGCAATGCCGTGTATGGCTTTGAAGGCGGCCAGATGCCGCTGCACATGCGCATGCCCAAGCGCGGCTTCAACAACATTTTCGCCAACGACTTCGCGGAAGTGAACCTGAAGGATCTTCAGCGCGCGATCGACAACAAGCGCCTCGACGCCGGCCAGAGGATCGACGCCGCCGCGATCCTGAAGGCTGGCCTCGCCAGCCGCAGCAAGGACGGCATTCGTCTGCTCGGCGATGGCGCGATCACCGCCAAGATCGATATCACGGTCGCGGGCGCCTCGAAATCCGCGAAGGCTGCGGTCGAGAAGGCGGGCGGAACGGTCACGCTGACCTTCAAGAAGAAGGTCACGGCGAACAAGAAGGGCGAACCGGGCAAGCGCCAGACGCGCCGCAAGGAAGCCGCCGAAAAAAGAGCCGCGCGCAAGGCCGGATAAGCACCTATATATAAGGGCACCCGCGCCGGCGCCCACGACGTCCAATGCACCGGCCGGGTTCAGGGAGTGAAGAATGCCCTCAGCGGCCGAACAATTCGCGTCAAATTTCAATTTCTCGTCGCTTGGAAAAGCGACCGAGCTGCGTCAGCGCATTCTGTTTACGCTGGGCGTCCTGGTCATTTGCCGCCTGGGCACCTACATCCCGATGCCGGGCATCGATCCCACCGAACTCGCGCGTCAGCTCAATCAGCAGCAGGGCGGCTTGCTTGATGTTTTCAACGTGCTCGCCGGCGGCGCCGTGCAGCGCATGGCGATCTTCGCGCTGGGCATCATGCCCTACATCTCCTCTTCGATCATTATTCAGCTCATGCAGACGGTCATTCCCGAGCTTGAGACGCTGAAGAAGGAAGGCGAGGCGGGCCGCAAGGCGATCAACCAGTACACGCGCTACGGCACGGTCGGACTCGCGCTGCTGCAGGCTTATGGCATCGCTCTCGGTCTTGAGCATTGGGGCAATGTCGTCATCGATCCGGGCTGGTTCTTCCGCATCACCACCGTCATTACGCTGACCGCCGGCACGATCCTGCTGATGTGGCTGGGCGAACAGATCACCGCGCGCGGCATCGGCAACGGTATCTCGCTCATCATTTTCGTGGGCATCGTCGCGCGCTTCCCGACCTATATCGCGCAGACCTTCGAGGCGGGCCGCACCGGCGCGATGGAACCCATCGTTCTCATCGCCGCGTTGGTGGGAATGGTTGGCTTGATCCTGGCGATCGTATTCTTTGAACGCGCGCAGCGGCGGCTGCTGGTGCAATATCCAAAGCGACAAGTCGGCCAGCGCATGTTCGGCGGCGAGTCTTCGCATCTGCCGCTCAAGCTCAACGTATCGGGCGTGATTCCGCCGATCTTTGCGTCTTCAATCCTGCTGATGCCGCTCACCATCGCGAACTTCAACTCGCAGAGCATCCCGGAGTGGCTGCAAACCGTCGTGACCTATCTCAGCCACGGCCAGCCGCTCTATTTCGCGCTTTACGCCTTCATGATCATCTTCTTCTCGTTCTTCTACACCTCGATCATCTTCAATCCGGAAGAGACGGCGGATAACCTGAAGAAGTATGGCGGCTTCATTCCGGGCATTCGTCCCGGCAAGAAGACGGCAGAATATATCGACTATGTGCTGACGCGCATCACCGTCATCGGTGCGATCTATCTGGCGGTCGTCTGCCTTATTCCGGAATTCCTGATCTATAAATACAGCCTGCCATTCGCACTTGGCGGCACCTCGATACTGATCGTCGTCAGCGTCACAATGGATACCGTCGCGCAGATCCAGAGCCATCTGATTGCGCAGCAATATGAAGGCCTCATCAAGAAGGCAAAACTTCGGGGATCACGCAGGTGAATTTGGTCCTTTTCGGACCGCCGGGGGCGGGAAAGGGTACGCAGGCAAAAGTCCTTCAGGAGACCCGCGGTCTGCCGCAGCTCTCCACGGGCGACATGCTGCGCGCGGCGATCGCGGCCAAGAGCGAACTTGGCCTCAAGGTCGAAGCCATTCTCGCCAAGGGCGATCTGGTGTCCGATGACATTGTCATCGGCATTATCGACCAGCGCCTGAATCAGCCCGACGCCGCCAAGGGCGCCGTGTTCGACGGATTTCCGCGCACGATTCCGCAGGCTGAAGCGCTCGACAAACTGCTCGAAAGCCGCGGCAAGAAGATCGATCTGGTGATCGAGCTGAAGGTCGATGAAGCGGTGCTCCTCGGCCGCGCCGAACAGCGCGTGAAGGAGACCATTGCCAAGGGCGGCACGCCGCGCGCCGACGACACGCCCGAAACGGTGAAGAACCGACTCGATGTCTATCGCAAGAACACCGCGCCGCTCGTCGCTTACTATCAGAAGCAGGGCAAGGTGGTGACAGTGGACGGCATGGCGCCGATCGCCGACGTCACCAAGGCGATCGACGCTGCCGTGGCGCAGAAGAGCCGCTAGGCTATTTCTTTTTGATCTTGGATTTGTTCAGCGTTACGGCGGCGCGGATGAGCGCCTTGAGCGCTTTCTCATTCAGTGTGTCGCCTTCGTGGATATCGATCGCGCGGCGCATGTTGCCTTCGAGACTCGAATTGAAAAGGCGCGAGGGATCGGCCAGCGACGCGCCCTTGGCGAAGGTGAGTTTCACCACGGCTTTGTAGCTCTCGCCCGTACAGATAATCCCGTGGTCTTCCCAGACGGGCACGCCACGCCACTTCCATTCCTCAATGACGTCAGGATCGGCGTCCTTGATGACCGCTCGCACGCGCGCGAGCATTTCTCCTCGCCAATCGCCGAGATCCTTGATCCTTTTGTCAATCTGACGAGAGGGGGATTCTCCGGCGCTTTTCACATCGCTCTTCTTCATGGCGCTTCCCTAAGCCGGTTGGCGTCCGCCGCGACGTCTGACGGCGTAGGGCAGCGCGAACATATAGAGTCCCGTGAAGAGTAGGAGGAAAAGAAACGGCAAGGGCGAATAGACAAGCCACATCGGCGGTTTTCCCATCGCCATGGCCACGAAATTGGCGATGACGGTCAGCGTGAAGATGATCGACACCCAGCGGTGAAATTGTCTGATCCCGTTATTCCAATTCAAGCGAGACTCCCTTTGACACAAGCGGCACAAATCATTTCCCGGCGGCCACGACCTGTTCGAGCTTTCCGAAGAAATGCTGCCACCCATATTTCGCGCCCTGATAATTCTGGTGCTGATCCGGGCCGAAGCCGGTTTGCTCCATGCGCAAAAGCGTGCCGGTTGCGGTGGGCGTGAGCGACAATGTGACGACGCTCTTGATGGCAAGTTTCGCGTCGCCGGAGTTCCACGTGTAAGCCAACTTTTTCTCCGGCTCGACGACGAGGACTTCGCAGTCGATCACGCCGTTCCAGCCAGGTTGGGGATCGGCGCGAAGTCGAAATTGATGGCCCACGACGGGCGCGAAGTCGTTCTTCATCAGCCACTCGGCGATCAGGTGCGGCTGTGTGAGCGCCCGCCAGATCTTCTGCGGCGGATGCGGCATTTCGCGTTCGACGACGACAGAACGGGTTCCGGTCGCGGGGCTGCTCATTGGTCCATCCTTTTCAGCAAATCTTCGAGGTGGTCGAACCGGTGTTCCCAGAAGCGCGTCATCTGGCTCGCCCAATCGACCAGCGGGGCGAGGGCGGACAGTTGCGCGCTGTAATGCGTTTGGCGGCCCTCATGGCGGTCGCGGACCAGCCCGGCCTTTCTCAACACGCCAAGGTGCTTGGAGACGGCCGGCTGCGAGACTCCGGCCCGGGCCGTCAGGGCGCCGACGGTCTGTTCACCCTCCCGGCACAGGCGCTCGAACAGAGCCCGGCGGGTGGGGTCTGCGAGAGAGGCGAAGATGTCCGTCGGCCCGGAGTTCATGCCAGACTCATAACCATCCGATTATGTATCAGTCAAGCGCTTGAAATCAGCAAGCGGACGGGCCATTTCCCCAGCTCGTCAAAGCGCTTGTTTCGCCGCGGAATTCCCCGGTAACAGCGGTTGACGGGAGGGGGTGGATTCCTATAATCCGCGCCCTTGCGGCGACTCCATCTTCGTCCATCTGGCTTTATTGGCCCTGATCTAGGGATTGGCTGGGTTTTGCCGCAAGCGTAAAAGTAAACAAATTCAGAAGCTTATTCGAAGGATCGATCCGTGGCACGCATCGCCGGCGTCAATATCCCAACACAGAAGCGGGTCGAAATCGGCCTCCGCTACATCCATGGAATCGGTGCTGCCAAGGCCCGCGAGATCATCGAGAAGGTCGGCATCTCGCCGGACCGCCGTGTCTCCGACCTGACGGAATCCGAAATCATCCAGATCCGCGAAACGATCGACCACGACTATCTCGTCGAAGGCGACCTGCGCCGCGAAGTGGCAATGAACATCAAGCGCCTTATGGACCTCGGTTCATATCGCGGCCTGCGTCACCGCAAGGGCCTTCCGGTCCGCGGCCAGCGCACGCACACCAACGCGCGCACGCGCAAAGGCCCTGCGAAAGCGATCGCCGGCAAAAAGAAAGTGACGAAGTAATATGGCTGCCGAAAAGAAGGGCGCAGGTCGCGCTCGCAAGAAGGAAAAGAAGAACGTCGTTGTCGGCGTCGCGCATGTTGCGGCCACGTTCAACAACACGATCATCACGATCACCGACACGCAGGGCAACGCGATCTCCTGGTCGTCGGC
>JANWJQ010000008.1 GCA_025451875.1 Rhizomicrobium sp. | reverse complement strand
GATGTTCTTGTTGATGTTGATGTTCTTGTTGTCGTTGACGTTCTTGTTGATGTTCACATTCTTGTTGATGTTGACGTTTTTGTTGATGTTGATGTTGTTGTTCACATTGATGTTTTTATTGTTGTTGATGTTCTTGTTGATATTGATGTTGTTGTTGATGTTGACGTTTTTGTTGATGTTCACCGGCTTGAACACGTTGATGTTCTTGTTGATGTAGACCGGCTTGTTGATGTTCACGCCGCCATGGCCGCCCACGTTCTTGCAGCCGGGGCCGCCGCTCATGCCGCCATAGCTCATATGGCCGCTATTGCCGCCATAAGAACCGCCGGCGAACGCCGGAACGATGGGCGCCGTCGCGGTGAGGAAGGCGAAGGACGTCGCGAAAACGAGTACGGGCTTCAAACGCATGGCATGCTCCTTGGCCTTGCCATGCTAGCCGCGCACCCAGTCAGCGCTGCCTTGAACATTGACAAAGCCTTAATGTCCGACCGTCAATGGTTCACGAACCATGCCACGGGCGCAGGTTCGCAGGGGCTGTGATTTGATCCAAAACGAAACAGTTCAGGCCGTTGCAGCACCCGCCGGTTGCAAGTCGTGATCCCGATCTCAGACGACAATCCCACCCGCACGGCGGCCGTCGTGAACTGGGCCATCCTGCTGGCCTGCATCGCGGCTTTTATCTGGGAGATTTCGCTGGGGCGGCACATGGATGCCGCCATCATGATCCTGGGCTTTACGCCCGATGCGCTGACAGGGCCGGCGCATCGTCTTCCCGGCTACATCACGGTGCCGGGGCCGGCCACGATATTTACCTCAATGTTCCTGCATGGTGGCTGGCTGCATCTGGCCGGCAACATGCTTTATCTCTGGATCTTCGGAAACAACATCGAAGATGCGATGGGGCATGTGCGCTATCTGCTCTTTTATTTTTTGTGCGGCGTCGTGGCGGCGTTAAGCATGGCATATATCAACCCGCATTCGCAGATACCGATGGTGGGCGCATCCGGCGCGATTTCCGGCGTGCTTGCGGCCTATATGCTTCTGTTTCCGCGCGCGCGGGTCACCGTCATCGTGCCGCTGGGCATCATCTTCTATCCGCTTGTCATCAGCGCGATCTGGGTGATCGGCTTCTGGTTCGTGCTGCAATTGATCAGCGCGGCGTTTACGACCATGGGCCAGCCCGGTGTCGCGTTCTGGGCGCATGTCGGCGGCTTTGCCGTGGGGCTGTTGCTCACGCCCCTCTTCAAATCGAAGCAGTTCCGGCTGTTCGGTGATGTGCGCCGAGGCCCCTGGGGCTGAGTCTTCGCATCTAAGCGCGCGCGGTTGTTGAACAAATCCCGATTTCGTTCCGTCTGGCATGGGCCCTGCTGACTACAGCTCAGCAAGGCCGTGTTTCGTCTCACTGCGAGACACGGCCCAAACAGATCGACCGGAGCATGTCGGGGCCATGAAGCACAGAAACAGTCATTTGCTGGTGGGGTATTGGAGCCGTCTGCGCAAAGGCCGCGCCGTTCCGGATCAGACCGATATCGACCCGCGCTCCATCAAGCGCATGCTCTCGCATGTGTTCATTCTCGAAGCGTCCAATGCGGCGCATCCGATTTATCGCCTCGCCGGCACATCGCTCTGCGAGCGCTATGGCAGCGAACTCAAAGGAACGAACTTCCTGTCGCATTGGGACGGCCAAAGCCGCAATGCGCTCGCCGCCCTGATGCGCCAGTCGCTGGCGACGCGCCAGCCAGTCTGCCTGTCCTCGATCGCTTCGACAGCCGATTGCGGCATGGTCGAACTGGAAACGGTGCTGGCGCCGGTCAGCTTCGGCGACGACGGCCCGACGCGTTTTCTCGGCATGGTTCAGGTTTTGAGCGATATCTCCGCGCTCGGTGGCCGTGCTATCGCGTTCGAACGCCTCGTGGCGTCGCATGTTCTTTCCGAGAACGAGCCGATCTCCGTTCGCGACAATCCTCCGCCGCCCCCGCCGCCGCCCGCGCGCATGTTGCCGAGCCTGCGCAGTCATCCGCGCGCGCCGCATCTCAGACTCGTGGTCTCGCGCCCGAGCCCGGAAGCGCTTCACAACGAAATGGACGATGCGATGCTCAGCCTGATCGCGGCGCTCGACATCATCGCCAAGCCCACCAAGCTGGCCGTGGTCGCCAAATCAGTTTGACGGCGGAGAGTCCGGCGGTGCGTCGTTCTTGAGATTGTCCGGCTTCGCCGGATGATCGACCGGATCGTTGTGCAGGATGACCTGGTTCATGTTGGCCTTTTCCTGACGCTGCTGAAGGTAAGGGACTTCATAGCTCTGGATCTTCGCCACATAGGCCTGGTACGCCGCGTCATCGTCCGGCAACCGCTTGTCGCAGCGCTCCGGCGGCAGGTGTCGTTCTTCCTGGCACCACATGTCGAAATTGATGTTGGTGAGCCGGGTACCGGCAGGTTGTGCCTGCGCGTGGCCGGTTACAAAGGCGGCAGCGGCTAGCGCCAAAACAACGGAACGCATCTTTATCGTCATGTCATCACCCTCCCAGGCACCCTACGCCCGAAAACAACGGGGCGGAAGCGGGCCCGGTTTCAACCGCGCGATTTCACGACAAAGCGAGACAAGTTTTACGCGCGCGGATTGCATTGCGCCGTTGTAACGCCGCCGGGACGATCCCGCGGGGTGCCGTGATCCGCTTCTACTCCGCGGCGACAGCCTGCGCGCCATCTTCGGCGACGCGTGCATGTTCGGGAGCGGGCGCGGCGCGGCCCAGGATGAGATCGGACGCTTTCTCCGCGATCATGATCGTCGGCGCGTTGGTGTTGCCCGAGACCAGCGACGGCATGACCGAAGCATCGATCACGCGCAAGCCTTCGATGCCATGCACGCGAAGCTGCGGATCGACGACGGCATCCTTGTCGCGGCCCATCTTGGCGCTGCCAACCGGATGATAGATCGTCTCCGCGGTCCTGCGGATGAAAGCGTCGATCTGGTCGTCCTTGGTCACATGCGCGCCGGGCATGAGCTCGGGGCCGCGATAGGCGTCGAACGCCTTGGTGGCGAACAGTTCACGCGCAATCTTCACACCTTCGCGCAAGGCGCGGCGGTCTTCTTCGGCTTCCAGATAGTTCGGCTGGATGATCGGCGCGACCAGCGGATCGGCGGACTTGATCGAGATATAGCCCCGGCTCTCCGGACGCAGCTGGCAGACATGCGCCATGTAGCCGTGACGGTCCGACTTCTTGCGCGTGTGGTCGTACATCAGCGCGGTGATGAAGTGGAATTGCAGGTCGGGCGTGTCCAGATCCGGGCGGCTCTTCACGAAACCGCCGGACTCAAGGCCTTGTCCTGTCGCCACGCCGGTGCCGAACAGCATGTATTGCAGACCCGTCTTCAACTGCGTGAGCGGCTTGGACTGGCTGTAAAGCGTGATCGGCTGGCTCGATTCATATTGGATCGAACAATCCAGATGGTCCTGCAGATTTTTTCCGACGCCCTTGAGGTCATGCACGACCGGAATGTCGAAGCGCTTGAGGATCTCCGCATCGCCGATACCGGACAGCAGCAGCACCTGCGGCGTGTTCACCGCGCCCCCCGACAACAAGACCTCCCGCGTGGCGCCAGCCTGAATTTTTTGCTTGTCCTGAATGTATTCGACGCCGGTCGCGCGATTGCCTTCGAACAGGATGCGCGACACATGGGCGTTGGATTCGATTGTCAGGTTGGGGCGATTGATGATCGGCGTGAGATAAGCCGACGCGGCGCTCCAGCGTTTTCCGTTCTTGATGGTCAGCTGATAGGGGCCGAAGCCTTCCTGCTGATAGCCGTTGAAATCCTTCGTTTCGCGATAGCCCGCATCGATGCCGGCCTGCACGAAGGCGCCGAACAACGGGTTGTCCGAACGTCCGTTCGACACATGCAGCGGGCCGTCGCCGCCATGGAATTCGTCGCCGCCGTCTTCGTTTGTCTCGGCGCGTTTGAAATAGGGAAGCACGTCGGCGAAAGACCAGCCTTCATTGCCCATCTGCCGCCAGTGGTCGTAATCGCGCGCGTGACCGCGGATATAGATCATGCCGTTGATCGAGGACGATCCGCCCCAGCCGCGTCCGCGCGGCCAGTAGAGCTTGCGATTGTTCAGATGCAGCTGGCCTTCGGTGTCATAGTACCAGTTGTGCGGATTCTTCTTGCCGATGAGCGCCGGAATGCCCGCGGGCATATGGATCATCATGGACTTGTCGCGCGGTCCGGCTTCGATGAGCAGAACCTGATTGTCCGGATCGGCGGACAGACGATTGGCAAGCACGCAGCCCGCGCTGCCCGCACCGATGATGATGTAGTCGAAGGCTTTCATGGATCGTTTCCCGGCCACCATTTTTCTTGGGGCCGAGATTAGCGCAAAGATGACGCCTGTGTCGCGCTTGTCGCGAAGCTGCCCTTACGGAACGAGCGTCACCACGGCGCGGCGGTTTTTCGGCTCTTTCACGCCGTCGCCGGTCTGCACCGCCAGATCGCTTTCGCCCACGCCGGAGACGCTGATCGCCTCGCGGCGCGCGCCCAGATCGACCAAGGCTTCTTCCACCACATTGGCGCGCTTCACCGAAAGGCGCTGGTTGTAGGCGGCGGAGCCGGAGGTGTCGGTGTGACCGACGATGGTGATGCGCGACTGTCCGCCGGCGCGCGCGGTGGCGATCGCCTGCTGGATGGTCGTCAGCTGTTCGGCCTTCAAATCCCAGGAATTCAGATCGAAATAGACCTGGTAGTCGGCGGATGTGGTCGTCGTCGTTGTGGTCGTTGTGACGGTGACCGGATTGAGTTCGTGCTCAAGCTGGCTGAGCGCGGCATCGAGGCCCCGGCGGCACTGCGCGGATGCGCTGCGAAGCCCGTCCACGCGCGCGTTCATCACCCAGCAATCGAACTGCACCTGCGCGCGGGCCGCGTCGGCGGGGAATTTGCCGCGGCCGTCTTCGAGGTCTTTCAGAAGGCGGTCGCGCATGGTCGCGGCGTCCGCATTCCCATCCGGCGCCGGTTCGGGAAGCACTTCCTGGCCCTGCGCGGCATCCAGCGCTTTTTGGGCATAGGCATTCACCAGATCGCCGACATCCACATTGTCGCCCGAGAGCGACATGGAATCGTCGGCGCCGAAGGCGGTGCTGGCCGAATTGCCCGCATCGCCGAAGGAGCGGGCGAGATAAGCGTAGTCCTTGAACAGTTCCTTGGAGAAGTCCGAACCCACCGGCTGGGCCTGGTCGAGGTCATCCAGCAGGCCGTTGCTGGCGCAGGCGGACAAGGCCAACGCGGCGGCCACCACAGCGATGCGGAGCAGTCCGGAGCGGGAAGGGGCGAGCATCATTGCCGGATTTCTCCTGATAGGCGCGGTGAGGCGGTTTCCGAATGGAACCGGGCGGAATTGCTGGCCGATCCTATAGCCTGCGCCGCTGCCGAGGTTAAGCCCCGGCCGGTAACCGGACCTTAAGGATGACGGGCATTGGGGCCCGGTAACCTTCTGTTGACCCTTAAACCGTTACAAATGGGCGCTTGAGTTGAATCTAGGAGCCGCCTTTCGGGCGGCACATATATGGCGGCTGACAAAGAAGAACTGGTCGCGAAAGCCCGCGCGGAGCGCCGGCGTTACAAACGCGTGCCGGTCGCTCTTTCGGGCCGCCTCTTTCTTCCCGCCGAAAATCGCGAAGCCCATTGCAAGGTCGTGGATATGTCGCCGGGCGGCGCGCGCATCACAGCCGACATCATTCCGCAGCAGGGCGTGCAGGTCGTTGTCTATATCGACGGCTTCGGCCGCTTCGAAGGAGCGGTCGCGCGTCCCGATGACGGCGCGTTTGGCATCCAGTTCAACTGCTCGCAGCACAAGCGCGAGCGCGTCGCCGAACAGCTCACGCTCTATCTGAATGGGGGCAATCTCGATGAATCGAGCCTGCGCCGCCATGACCGCGCGCCCACCAAGGGACTCGCGCGCTTCACGCGCGCCAATGGCGAGATCGTCAACTGCGAAGTGCTCGATCTGTCGCTGTCCGGCGTCTCGCTGGCAACAGAAGCGCGTCCGCCGATCGGCGAGTTCGTGCTCATTGGGCAGATGGCCGGGCGCGTCGCGCGTCATCACGAGACCGGCATCGGCATCGAATTCGTGGTGCAGGAAAAAGCGCATGCGACGCCGGAGCCGGTGAAGCCCAAACTCTTCGTCGCGCGCTGATCTTCTACAAAAGCGGGTTTCTCTCTATCACCGCAGTTTCGGTGATGCCGAGACTGCAGCGCGTTTTGCGCGACAGTTTTGCCGCCACCAAGGCATGCGCGCGCTTGAGATAAGCCCGCAGTTCTTCCGGCTTGAGCGCCTTCAGACCTTTCATCTCCACCCAGCAGGCGCGCGCGAAATAAGGGCAAGGCCCGATGTCCTTGAGACGCGTGAGAATTTCAAAGCTTTCGGAGCTCGTCTTGAACCACAGGCCCCATGGCCGTTTGCCGTCCAGCACGATCACCGCGAACATTTTGCCGCCGATCTTGAACACGCGCGTGTCGCTCCATGGCATGTCGAGCTTGGTGCCAGGCAGGCTCAGACAGAATTTCTCGACATCGGCGTAGGTCACGCCTCGCCCGCTTCGGAAATTCCGAGGCTGGCGCGCAGCTTCTTTGTCAGTCCGGCGGCAATCATGTCGTAGGAACGCTTGAGGTAGGCTTTGAGTTCGCTGTCTTTCAATGCGGACAGGGTCTCCAACTTCACCCATTTGTTCCGCGCCATATAAGGCGCTGGAATGATGCCTTTCTGCTGGGTGAGGATTTCAAAGCTGGTTTCCCCCGCCTTGAAGGTCAGCCCAGGCTCGGCATCGCCGGATCCGCCGACAATCGCGAAAACTTTTCCGCCAATCTTGTAAACGTGGTGATCGCCCCACTGCACGACCATCGTGGCGTGCTTGAGCGCCTTCAGGAATTTCCCGACCTCATTGTAGGTCACACTTTCGGCTCGCCGATGCCGAGCGTGGCGCGCGCCCGTTTGCGATGGGCCTCGCTGATGTGCCGCGACACCAAGCCGATGGCCATCGCCAACACCGCTGCATCATCGGTGAAGCCGAAGCCCGCGATAAAGTCCGGCACGGCATCGAACGGCATCACGAAATAGGCGAGGGCGGCGAACAGGATGCCCTTCACCTTGGTGGGGGTCGCCGGATCGACGGCACAGTAATAGGCCGATGCCAGATCTTCTGCGAAGGGGATGTTGCCCGCGAGTTTGAGCAGCTTCTTCCAGAAGCTTTTCTCCACGATGCGCTCGTTGCGCGCGATAACGGCGGGGAGTTGATAGGTGGCCGGGTTGGGAAGATCACTCTGCATGCGCGCATTATCCGTCATGCTGCCGTGGCGGAAAAGTGGCATCCATGATGTGCGCGGTTATTGCGCGCGCTTTTGCCGGGGCTGAAGATCGGAAAAACACAGGAAATCCGCTATGACCGACATTGCCTCGCTCCGCCAGCCGCTCGCCACAACCCTCGGCATAGAAATCATCGAGGCCACGAAGGAGAAGGTCGTTGGCCGCCTGAAGGTGCGACCCGACATCTGCACCTCCGGCCATATCCTGCATGGCGGTGCGATCATGGCGTTTGCCGACACGCTTGGCGCGACCGGCGCGTTCCTCAATTTGCCGGATGGCGCAGGCACGACGACCATCGAGAGCAAGACGAATTTCATCGGCGGCGCCAAGGAAGGCACCACCGTCACCGCGGAATCCACGCCGGTGCATATCGGCCGGCGTACCAGCGTCTGGACCACGAAAATCACGCGGGAAGACGGAAAACTCGTAGCGATCGTTACGCAAAGCCAGATGGTTCTGACCTGATCCTTGCCGCCGCGTCAGACTAGGCGCGGCAGAAGCTTACGGCTAAGAGTCCGGCAGCTCTCAGGGAAGGACAACATATGGAACTCAATTCGAACATTTCCGCCGTCGTCACCGGCGGCGCATCGGGTCTCGGCGAAGCCACCTCGCGTTTGCTCGCCAAAAGCGGCGTGAAGGTTGCGATCTTCGACATGCAGAAAGACAAGGGCGAGAAAGTCGCGTCCGAAATCGGCGGCGTGTTCTGCGAAGTGAATGTGACGAACGATGAAAGCGTCGCGGCGGGCTTCGCAAAGGCGCGTGCCGCCAACGGCCAGGAGCGCATCCTCGTGAACTGCGCCGGCACCGGCAACGCGCAGAAGACCGCAAGCCGCGACAAGAAGACGGGCGAGATCAAGTTTTTCCACGCCAAGGATTTCGACCGCATCATCCAGATCAATCTCGTCGGCACCTATCGCTGCATCGCGATGAGCGCGGCGGGCATGCTGACGCTCGATCCCTTGGACGGCGGCGAGCGTGGCGCGATCGTCAACACCGCGTCGGTCGCGGCACAGGACGGGCAAATCGGCCAGGCGTCCTACACGGCGTCGAAAGCGGGCATCAACGGCCTTACGCTCGTTGTCGCGCGCGATCTGGCGCAGGAAGGCATCCGCTGCAACACGATCATGCCGGGCTTGTTCAACACGCCGCTTCTCGCCGGTGCGCCCGAGCAGGTGAAGCAGGCGCTGGGCGCGCAGGTGCCGTTTCCGCCGCGTCTGGGCAACCCACCGGAATATGCCAGCCTCGCGCTGCAGATGATCACCAACGGCTATTTCAACGGCGAATGCGTGCGCCTCGACGGCGCCATCCGCATGGCGCCGCGGTAAACATCGCAGCGTTCGGAAAAACGATCCCGGTCCGCGTCATGCGGGCCGGGATTTTGTTTTAATGCGCCGACAACTCGTGAATCTGGCTGTTCGCGAGCGTGAGCTTGGCGATGGACAGATCGCCGTGGCGTTCCAGTTCATCTAGGAATGACTTGGTGCGCGCCAGCGCATCGGCATGCTTTTCTGCCCAGGCATCCGCCGCCTGCGAGCCTTCGGCGCGCGTGCGGTCGATCTTGTCGTTCTCGAAGCCTTCCAGCACATGCGCGGTGAGGGAGCGCTGTCCCGCAAAGAGATCGTCGATGATCCGGCGGATGGCGAGGCGGTCCCAATGCTCCGTCGCGCTGATGCGTTGGGCGAGGCCACGCAGCCGGTCGATGCCGACAATCGCGCCGATGGCGAAATACGCGCCCGCCACCAGATCGACATCGAGCGAACGGCTGTTGGCGAGCTGCACGATTTCCGGCGCCGTATTCCATAGCGAGAGTGCGGCCACGTCGTCCGCCACATCTTCCGGCACACCCGCATCCGCCAGCTCCTTGATGCGCGCGACGGTGTCATCCATTTCGTAAGGCGAGACCAGCGACGAATAGGTGCCGCGCAGCGAATCCACGCCCTTGCGGTAACGCGTGACGATCTCGGAGATTTCGGCGTTTGGCGGCACGTTCACCAGGAACCACAGGCCCAGGCGGCGCAGAAGCTCCGCAACGCTGGCATACATCGTGGTCTGCACATCGGCGTGGACTTTCTTGTCCAGCCCGTCGATGCGCGCGTTGAGCGCTTCCAGATCGAAGGCGCCTTCTGCGATGACGAAGGCGCGTGCCACGCGCGCGGCCGGCGCGCTGGAGACTTCCTTCACGCGATGGATGAACACCGGTCCTGCCAGATTGACGATGCGGTTCGCCAGCATCGTCGAGATGATCTCGCGGCGCAGGCGATGCTGTTTCAGTTCTTCGGGAAAGCGTTCGACCACGGCTTTCGGGAAGTACGCCGTCAGTGCCGCCGCGAAATAGGGATCGTCCGGAAGGTCACTGGCCTGAATTTCCGCATCGAGATCGAGCTTGGCGTAGGCGAGCAGCACCGCCAGTTCGGGGCGCGTGAGGCCCTTGCCGTCCTGCGCGCGTTTGCGAAGTTCTTCGTCGCTCGGCAGGAATTCCACCGCGCGGTCCAGCTTTCCGCGCTTTTCCAGATCGCGCATGAAACGCGCTTGCGCGTCGATGTCCTTGGTGCCGCGCGCCTGCGCGACCGAGAGCGCCTTGGTCTGCTCGTAATTGTCTTCCAGCACCAGCGCGGCGACGTCATCAGTCATCTGCGTCAGCAGCGCGTCGCGCGCATCGCCGGTGAGTTCGCCGCGGCGAAGCGGGCCGCTGAGAAGAATTTTCAGATTCACTTCATGGTCGGATGTGTCCACGCCGGCCGAATTGTCGATGGCGTCGGTGTTGATGCGTCCGCCCTTGAGCGCATACTCCACGCGGCCCAGTTGCGTGGCGCCCAGATTGGCGCCTTCGCCCACGACTTTCGCGCGAATGTCCGCGCCGTTGACGCGGATGGCATCGTTGGCGCGATCGCCGACATCGATGTTCGACTGCGACGCGGCCTTCACATAAGTGCCGATGCCGCCGAACCACAGAAGATCGACGTCGGCTTTGAGCAGCGCCTTCATCAGTTCCGCCGGCGTCGCCTTGTCCTTCGCGATGCCCGCCAGTTTCTTGATCTCCGGCGTGAGCGCGATTTCCTTCACCGTGCGCGGGAAGATCCCGCCGCCCTTGGAGATCAGCGACGTGTTGTAATCGGCCCAGCTGGAACGCGGCAGGTCGAACATGCGCGAGCGTTCCGTCCACGATGCGGCTGCATCCGGATCGGGATCGATGAAGATGTGGCGGTGGTCGAAAGCGGCGACGAGCTTCGTTGCTTTCGACAGCAGCATGCCGTTGCCGAACACGTCGCCCGACATGTCGCCCACGCCCACAACGGTGAAGGGCTCGCTCTGGATGTCGCGGCCCAACTCGCGGAAGTGGCGCTTCACCGCTTCCCATGCGCCGCGCGCGGTGATGCCCATCTTCTTGTGGTCGTAACCATGGCTGCCGCCCGACGCGAACGCATCGCCCAGCCAGAAGCCGTGCGCCTCGGCGATGCCGTTGGCGATGTCAGAGAAGGTGGCTGTGCCCTTGTCGGCGGCGACGACGAGATAGGGATCGTCATCATCATGACGCAGCACATTGTCCGGATGCACGACGCTGCCGTCGGGGTGAATGTTGTCGGTCAGATCGAGCAGCGCGTTGATGAAAATCTTGTAGGCGCTGATGCCGGCCGCCTGCACATCTTCGCGCGTGGCGTTCACCGGCAATTGCTTGGGATAGAAGCCGCCTTTCGAGCCCACCGGCACGATCACGGCGTTCTTCACCTGTTGCGCCTTCACAAGGCCGAGCACTTCGGTGCGGAAATCCTCGCGCCGGTCGGACCAGCGGATGCCGCCGCGCGCGACGCGGCCAAAGCGCAGATGCACCCCTTCCACTTCCGGCGAATAGACGAAGATTTCCACCAGTGGGCGCGGCGCGGGCAATTCGTCGAGCTTCTGCGAATCCAGCTTGATGGCGATATAGGATTTGGGCTCGCCGTTCTTTCCCGGCTGATAGAAATTCGTGCGCAAGGTGCAATCGAAGATGTTGCGCAGGCGGCGGATGATGCGGTCGTCGTCGAGGATCGGCACATCGTTCAGCGCCGCATCGATGCGCGCATGGATCGCCTTGGCACCCTCTTCGCTGCCTTTCTGCCTGGGATCGTTGCGGACCGCGAACAGTTCCACGAGCAGATTGGCGATGTCCGGATTCCGGAACAGCGCCGTCTCGATATAATCCTGGCTGAAATTGAATCCCGCCTGGCGCAGATATTTCGCGGCCGTGCGCAGGATGGTCACCTCGCGCCATGACAGGCCCGCTGCGACGACGAGCTTGTTCAAGCCGTCGCTTTCCGCCGCGCCGGACACCACCGCCTGGAAGGCATCTTCCAGCGGTGCTTTCTGGCTCGCCAGATCTGCGGGACCGTCGTCGGCGCGCTCCATCAGGAAATCGAGCACCGCCGCATCGCCGTTCCAGCCGTCGCTGGTTTCCAGTGCGATCGGGTAGCTGTCTTCGGCGATCACGCGGAAGCCGAGATTTTCAAATACCGGCAATGACGACGATAGCGGCAGCACGGAGCCGAGCACATAAAGCTTCAGCCGCATCGCATTGTGCGCGTCGCGCGGCAGGCGATAGGCGCGGGCCTGAATGGCGGGATTAAGATCGGCGCGGGCGAGCGCTTCCAGCTCGGCCAGATCGCGCACCGCTTCTTCGGGGGTGAACGCATCGCGATAGCGCGCCGGAAAACCCGTGGCATGGCGCTGGAACATGCGGTGTCCGTCGGCCTCGCCGTGCGTGGCGACGAGCGCGGCGGAGAAACCGTCATCCCAGGTGCGGATCGCATCGCGGATCTGCGCTTCCAGCGCATGCACGTCCACATGCGGGCGCGGGCCTTCGTTGCGGCCAACGATGAAATGCACGCGCGCGAGAAGAGACGCGTCCAGCGTCGGCGTCGCCGCCGACATGCGGCCGTTGAACGCGTTGGCAAGGATAGCATGGATGCGCTCGCGCGAGCCGGTGTCGTAACGGTCGCGCGGCACGAAAACGAGTGCGGAGACGAAACGGTCGAAACGGTCGAAGCGCAGGAATACGCGCACCTTGGGCCGTTCGCCCAGTTGCAGAATACCCATCGCGGTCGCGAACAATTCGTCTTCGCTGACCTGGAAAAGTTCGTCGCGCGGATAATTGTCGAGGATGTGCGCCAGCGCCTTGCCGTCATGGCTGTCCGGCGCGAAGCCCGCGCGCTCCAGCACGTGCTTCACCTTCGCGCGCAGCAGAGGAATCTCGTTCGGCCGGCGGCTGTAGGCGCCCGATGTGAACAGGCCGACGAAGCGATGCTCGCCCGCCAGTCTGCCGTCCTTGCCGAACATCTTCACGCCGACATAGTCCATATGCACGCGGCGATGCACGACACTGCGCTCATTGGATTTGGTGATGATCAGCGGCGTCGCCTGTTCGAGGAAGGCGCGGATTTCGGGCGTCAGCGTCGATCGGCTCTCACCGCGCTGCACGACGCGCGCGCTGGCGTCCGACAGTACGCCGAGCCCGCTATGTTCGATCGGTTCGAGTTTGCCATTCTCGCCGGGCGTGTAGGAATAGTCGCGCGCGCCCAGAAAGGTGAAGTGGTTGTCGCCCAGCCAGTCGAGGAAGGCGAGGCTCTCTTTCACTTCGGCGCTGTTGTCCTGCAGCGGCTGGGCGCGCAGCGCCGTCACAGTGTCGGCGAGATGGGCGCGCATCTTCTTCCAGTCGCGCACGGCCAGGCGCACCTGTGCAAAGACGCCTTGCACATTTTCGATCAGCGATGCGGCGCGTTCGCCATCGACGACACCTTCCAGCACCATGACGATGACGCTTTCGGCTGTTGCTTCGCTCTTGCCGCCGCGCGCGCCATTCGCATCGCGCGAAACTTTCACGATCGGGTGGAACAGCGATGTCACGCGCACGCCTTGCGAATTCAGCGCGGCGCTGAGGGAGTCGAACAGGAACGGCATGTCATCGTTGACGGCGACCAGAACGCTTTCGCTGCGCGCGCCACTTTCGCTCTGCGCGTTGAACGAGAAGATGTCGACAAATGTCTCGCCGGTCTTGCGCGTTGCCGAATGCAGGAACACGAGCGTGGCGAGTGCCGCCAGCGATTCCGGCGCATAGCGGGCGATGTCTTCCGGCGGCGCACCGGCAAAGAGCACATCGTAGAATTGCGCCAGCGCGGCGTCGCCGGCGGTGAGCAGCTTGCGGCCGGCGATAATGCGGCTGTGTGCGTTGGTTTCGTCGATCTGCGATGTGCGTGCGGCGTCGGCGGAATCGGCGCCGACCTCTTTCAAAGCTTTAGAGCTCATGATCATCCATAGGGCGGGCGCGATATTTCGCGTGAGAAAACTCGACGCAGAGCATAGCGGCGATGCAAAACAATGGCGTTAACACCGGCCGGTTTGCGGTGGCGAACTTAGGCCCGGAATGGACGCACCGAAAGGCGGAATTAAGGCTGGCCCAGGGACAGATTGGCGAACCTTGCACCGGCCCGCGGCGGCATCGAAAGACGCTCCGCCCAGAAAATTGCGCCACCCACGGCGGCGCAGGCAATAAGCACAAAAGCCGCCGCCAACGGACCTTCGGGAAATGGCCGTAACACAGCTGCGAAGGCGCTCAGCCCCGCGACAGGCGCGAGGAAGCCCAGTGAAATTTCGCGTGTGCGCAATGTCACAGCCACGAGCACCGGAACCAGCACCGCGAAACCGATGAGCGCCAGGACCGAGGTCTGCGGACCGAGGGCGAGATAGGCGCCCGCACCCCACGCGAAACCGGCATAGATCGCGATGGCGTTCAGGTCATAGGCGAATTCGCGCAGGATGCCGCGCTCGAAAGGCTGGCGGATCGCGCGCGTATAGTTGCGCGCCATGGCGCCAAGGCCGATCAGCACCAGCGCCAGCCACGCCACCGGCTCGGCGATGGGCAAGGCGCCATAAGCGAAGATGATGGCCGCGAGCGCGCCGATGGCGATGGCAGCGGCGGCAAAGGGCGTGCGCCCCAGAAGATTGGCCAGCAGCGCGGTCTCGCGCGCTTCATCGTGCAAGAGCGCCAGCCGTGCAATTTCGTTGCGCGGGGCTGCGAATTCCTCTGGCGCCGGCAAGCCCATTTCAATCTGGGGTGCGTTCAGGGGGAGGGCCATGGGCATCTCGAAGGTTGAACCGCGCTTACGCTCGGCTTTCGGCATTAAGAATGCGTTAATCACGCTTAACGCACCGATTCGTTCCGAATTTTCCTGTGATTATCGGCAGATGCGAAGCGTCCTCTTTTTCGACCTTGAATACACGGCCTGGGAAGGCTCGATGGCGAATCGCTGGCTGGCGCCCGGCCAGTTTCGCGAGGTGGTGCAGATCGGCGCGGTGAAGGTCGACGCCGCGACGCTGCAAACCATCGCCGAGCTGGATGTTCTGATCCGCCCGCGCATCAACAAAGAGCTGTCCGCCTATTTCGAGCAGCTGACCGGTATCACCAATGATGCACTCGCCGAGCGCGGCGTCGATTTCCACGAAGGCCATGACCGCTTCGTCGCCTTCGCGGAGGAAAGCCCCATCGTCTCCTTCGGGCGCGACGACATCGTGCTCCTGCACAATGCGGCGCTGTACGGAATCCAGGACGTGGCGCCATTGCCGAGGCATCACAACATTGCCGTCTGGCTGCGCGAATGCGGCGTCGACACCAGGGGACTTCACGCCTGTGACCTCGCGCGCGCCTGCGGCGCCGATTTCCACGGACGCGAACATGATGCGCTGGACGATGCGCGCTCTCTCGCCACCGCCGCCCGCGCGATGATTGCACGCGGCGCGCGCAACATGTTCCTGGATGATGCCGCATGACCGATGCCGATCGCATCCTTCGTCTGTTGAAACTGAAGCCCCATCCCGAAGGCGGGCATTTCCGCGAAACGTTTCGGGATGCTGGAGAAGCTCGCGCGCATTCGACGGCGATCTATTTTCTGCTCAAGGAAGGCGAAGCCTCGCGCTGGCATCGCATCGATGCGGCGGAGGTCTGGCACTGGTATGGCGGTGGGCCGCTGGAATTGCTGATCGGCAACACTACCAAGCGCGAGACGCGGCATATTCTCGGCAATGACCTTGCGAAAGGCGAGCGTCCCCAGATCGTTGTGCCAGCCGGGCATTGGCAGGCGGCGCGATCATGCGGCGCCTATACGCTTGCAGGTTGCACGGTGGCGCCGGGCTTTGTGTTCGAGACGTTCGAACTTGGCGAACTGCCTAGCGCTTGGAGAAAATCGAACCCAGCGCCCGCGAGATCGCGCGCGAAGACGCCCGGCCTTCGAAGCCGCGCGCGGGATTGAAGGTGACGGTCAGCGTTTTGGCTTTTAGCCGAAGTGTCGGTTTTCCCGCCGTTTCCACCATCACGGTGTCGATGCGATGCGCGAGAAGCTCACGCCCCACGGCGTTGTAACTGAAGCGGTCGAGGCCACGCACCGTGTTCTCCATCGTGTCGAAGGCGAGCGCGCGCGTGGCGCCGTCGATGGAAACCGTCGCCCAATCGGCGGTGACGGTGAGGCGCAATCCACGCATATAAGCCAGGTGCTGCGCTTCGTCTTCGGCCGCGTTCTGGATGTCGGAGAGTGAAACGCTTGGCGGCATCGGCACGGCGCCGTCGCCGGTGCGGGTTGCGGGCAAGCCCGTCGGCGCGGCATCGGTGTAGAGCGTCATGCCGCCCCAGCCCGCCACCTGCAGCACGGTTTCGCCGGAATCATATTTGAGCACGCGTCCGCCGAGCGATGCATGTCCGGCGTAGAGCACGAATACTTCTGGATTGTTGTCGAAGTGCAGCAGGTAGTTGTCGCGGTCTTTCACCAGCGTGAAGCGGACGTCATCGCCGGCGAGATAGGTGCCCGGCTGAATTTCACCCAGCCGTTCGAGCGAGAGCTTGCCGTTTGGCGCGTCCTGCGCGCGCGCCGGAACAAGAGCGCCCGCAAGAATGAGCGTCAGGATGGCAATGCAAAGCCTGGCCATTGCGCCGGTTGTTTCTCTTTATGTCCGCTCGCGCACGGGAACTCCCGCACATGCCCCCTCAGGCGGACATATCTTCGAAAATGAATGGGGCAATATTAAGGAATGAAACGCTTACAGATCGTCAAAGCGCCCGCCACGGCCTTTTCCTTCGCTAAAGCGGGCTGCGCCGCGCACCGCTTCGCCGCTTCTCAGCGTGGTCATGCCATGATCTATCTCGTTGGCCATCGCGTGCGGATAGTTAAGGTCGAACTGTTCGTACACGGATGACCTGTCATTCGTCATGCAGGTTTGCGGAAAGCGCGCGATCTCCTGCGCGAGCTTTTCGGCTTCGCGGCGCGCCTCGCCTTTGGGCACGACCCGATTGGCAAGACCCATCGCGAAGGCTTCCATCGCGCCTACGGCGCGTCCGGTGAGGATCATGTCGAGCGCGCGGCTTTGCCCGATAAGACGCGGCAGGCGTACCGTGCCACCGTCGATCAACGGCACGCCCCAGCGGCGGCAGAACACGCCGAACACCGCATCGTCCTCGGCGACACGCAGGTCGCACCACAACGCCAGCTCCAATCCGCCCGCAACGGCATAACCGGAAACGGCCGCGATCACGGGCTTCGATAGCCGCATCCGCGTTGGCCCCATCGGGCCGTCATTTGCGAGGGCGTCCATTTTCTGCGGATCGATCCGCGTCACCTGATTGCCGCGTCCCTCCGCCACGCCTTTCAGATCGGCGCCGGCGCAGAAGGTGCCGCCCTCGCCAACCAAAACCGCGACACGCGCATCGTTATCGTTCTCGAATTCGCCGAACGCAGCGGCAAGCGCATCGGCCGTCGGCCGGTCCACCGCATTGCGCGCTTGTGGCCGGTTTATAATGACGGTGGTCACCGGACCGTCGCGTTCCACACGCACGAGCATGTTGTCGCCCATAGGGGTTTCTCCTTGGCAGGAGGGGTGAATCTGACTAAACCACGGGCAAATTCCAGCCTTCGCTCTTCCTTGCGAGAGGACTTTTCCAGTGACCAGCAATCTCGATAGCTTCAAATCCCGCCGGACGATGACGGTGGGCGGAAAAACCTATGCCTATTTCAGCCTCGCGGCTGCGGAAAAGGCAGGCCTCAAGAACATCTCCAAGCTTCCCTATTCGATGCGGGTGCTGCTCGAGAACCTGTTGCGCCATGAAGACGGCAAGACGGTGAAGGCCGAAGACGTGAAGGCGGTTGCGGCATGGCTGAAGGATCGCAAATCCGATCGCGAGATCGCATTCCGCCCCGCGCGCGTGTTGATGCAGGATCTCACCGGCGTTCCCGCCGTGGTCGATCTGGCGGCGATGCGCGATGCGATGAAGGCCTTGGGCGGCGACGCGGAGAAGATCAATCCGCTCGCGGAAGTGGATCTGGTCATCGACCATTCGGTGATGGTGGACAATTTCGGCCACAAATCCTCGTTCAAGAAGAACGTCGAGATCGAATATGAACGCAATGCCGAGCGTTATCAGTTCCTGCGCTGGGGCCAGCAGGCCTTCGCGAATTTCCGCGTCGTGCCGCCGGGCACCGGCATCTGCCATCAGGTGAATCTGGAATATCTCGCGCAGACGGTTTGGACGCGCAAAAAGAAGGAAGGCAAGAAGACCGTCGAATACACTTTTCCCGACACGCTTGTCGGCACCGACAGCCACACCACGATGGTGAACGGCCTGTCCGTACTGGGTTGGGGTGTGGGCGGCATCGAAGCGGAAGCGGCGATGCTGGGCCAGCCGATCTCGATGCTCATTCCCGAAGTCATCGGCTTCAAGGTTTCGGGCAGGCTGCGCGAAGGCGTGACGGCGACCGACCTTGTTCTCACCGTCACGCAGATGCTGCGCAAGAAGGGCGTGGTCGGAAAGTTCGTGGAGTTCTACGGACCGGGTCTCGACGAAATGGCGCTGGAAGATCGCGCGACCATCGCGAACATGGCGCCGGAATATG
>JANWJQ010000007.1 GCA_025451875.1 Rhizomicrobium sp. | reverse complement strand
TCCCGGTGACGCATGTCGAGAATTTCTGCGCCTCCGGTTCGGAAGCTTTTCGCGGAGCGGTTTATGCGGTGGCCGCCGGTGCCTGCGATATCGCGCTGGCGCTTGGCGTCGAGAAGCTGAAAGACACCGGCTATGGCGGGCTGCCGCAACGCGAGAACGGCACGCTCAATCCGTTGTGGAGCGCGAACGGTTCGGCCCCCGGAAACTTCGCCCAGCTCGCGAGCGCCTATCGCAACAAGCACGGCGTCTCCAAGGAAGATTTGAAACGCGCCATCGCGCATGTGTCGGTGAAGAGCCACGCCAACGGCACGAAAAATCCGAAGGCGCATCTGCAAAAGGCCATCACCGAAGAGATGTGCCTGAATGCCCCGATGATCGCCGAGCCGTTGGGCCTGTTCGATTGCTGCGGTGTTTCGGACGGCGCCGCCTGCGCCATCGTGACGACGCCGGGAATCGCCCGCGCGATGGGGAAGAAAAATCTCATCACCGTGAAGGCGCTTCAGCTTTCGTTGTCGAACGGTCTGGAGAGCCAGCACAATTCCTGGGACGGTTCCTATTTCCACACCGCTCGCATCGCGGCGAAGAAAGCTTACGAAGAAGCGGGCATCCGCGAACCGCGCAACGAAGTCTCGATGATGGAGGTGCATGACTGCTTCTCCGTCACCGAACTGGTGACGATGGAAGACCTTCACATCTCGAAAGAGGGTGAAGGCTGGCGTGACGTGATGGATGGTTTCTACGATGCCGATGGCCAGGTGCCGTGTCAGATCGATGGTGGCCTGAAATGCTTCGGTCACCCGATCGGTGCGAGTGGCCTGCGCATGCTGTATGAAATGTTTTTGCAGCTTCAGGGCCGAGCGGGTGCGAGGCAACTCAAGGATCCGAAGATCGGCCTTACCCACAATCTTGGCGGCGCGCCGAACATGAATGTGTGCTCCGTCGCGATCATTGGTGCGCAGGGTGCCTGAAAAGCGCTAAGGGTACGGCATGAGCACCGTCACGATTTATCCGGCCATCCTTTCGGGCGGGGTAGGCACGCGCCTCTGGCCACTGGCGCGGGCTTCCACACCCAAGCAGCTCCTGGCGCTGTACGGAAAGAACACGCTGCTCCAGGACACAGCTCTTCGCGCCGCGCTTCCGAACGCTGCTTCGCCGCTGGTGATTTGTGGCGAAAAGCATCGCTTCATCGTCGCCGAGCAAATGCAGGAAGTGGGTATTTCGCCGGCTGCCATCGTGCTGGAGCCGGAGGGCCGCAACACTGCACCCGCTATAGCCATCATCTCGTTGATGGTTGCTGAAAAGGATCCACAGGGTTTGGTCCTTCTGCTTCCATCGGATCATGTGATTCAGAGCGCCGGCGCATTCCAGGCTGCAGTAGGCAAAGCCGCGGTTGCAGCGCGCGACGGCTATATCGTGACCTTCGGTCTGAAGCCGAGCGGCGCGGAGACAGGTTACGGCTATATCGAAGTGGGCTCGGCACTCAAAAACAATGATGGTGTGAACAGCGTTTCCCGCTTCGTCGAAAAGCCCGATACAGAAGCCGCGGCCGAATATTCGCAATCGGGCAATTATCGCTGGAACAGCGGAATGCTGCTCTTCCGTGCGGACGTTATGCTCGCCGAATTGGAGGTGTTTGCGGCGGATGTCATTGGTCCGTGCAAGGTTGCCCTGGATACGGCCTCTCGCGACGTCGATTTTGTTCGTCTCGATACGGCGTTGTTCAGGAAAGCGCAGAATATCTCCATCGACTTCGCGGTGATGGAAAAAACGTCAAAAGCTGCAGTCATTGCTTGTGATCTGGGTTGGACAGATGTCGGCACCTGGTCGTCATTATGGGCTCTCAAAGAGCAGGATGCCGACGGCAACGTGCTTCAGGGCGATGTGGCTACGCTTGATACGCGCGATTCTTTTGTGCGCAGTGAGCGAGGGCTGACAGCACTCGTCGGGGTGAAGGACCTCGTCGTGGTCGCGGCTGATGACGTCGTGCTTGTTGCGGATCGAAGAAGCGCGCAGAGCGTGGGTGCGATCGTTCAGAGATTGAAGTCGTTAAACAGGTCCGAAGTGTCGGAGCACAGCCGTGTACAGCGTCCTTGGGGCCGTTATCAGTCGATCGATAGCGGGGACGGGTTTCAGGTGAAAGAAATTGTGGTGAAGCCCGGCGGCCGACTTTCGCTCCAGATGCACCACAAGCGCGCCGAACATTGGGTGGTTGTCGAAGGCACGGCTCAGGTCACCTGCGATGACAAAGTCTTTACGCTCAACACCAATGAAGCGACCTTCATCCCGCTCGGCGCGAAACACCGTCTGGAGAACCTTGGCAAGACACCGCTACGCTTGATCGAAGTGCAGTGCGGATCTTACCTCGGCGAAGACGATATCGTCCGGTTTGAAGACGTCTATGGCCGCGCCGACGGCAAGAAGGCCTAATAGACCACAACCGACCGGATCGACTTTCCTTCGTGCATCAGATCGAAGGCGTCATTGATCTTTTCCAGCGGCATCTGATGCGTGATCAGGTCGTCGATGTTGATCTTCTTGTCCATGTACCAATCGACGATCTTCGGAACATCGGTACGGCCTCTTGCACCGCCAAAAGCGGTTCCCCTCCAGACGCGCCCCGTGACCAACTGGAAGGGCCGTGTGGCAATTTCCTGACCGGCGCCGGCTACGCCAATAATGATGCTCTGTCCCCAGCCACGGTGGCAGCATTCCAGCGCCTGCCGCATTGTGTTCACATTGCCGATGCACTCGAAGCTATAATCCGCGCCGCCGCCAGTCAGTTCGACCAGATGTGTGACGAGATCGCCCTTCACGTCCTTCGGATTGACGAAATGCGTCATGCCGAATTGCCGCGCAATCGCTTCGCGCGACGGGTTTAGATCCACGCCGACAATCATGTTGGCGCCGACCATCTTCGCGCCCTGGATGACATTCAGCCCGATGCCCCCAAGCCCGAACACAACGACATTCGCGCCGGCTTCCACCTTTGCCGTAAAGATCACTGCACCGATGCCTGTCGTTACACCACAACCGATGTAGCAGACCTTATCGAAAGGCGCGTCTGGGCGGATTTTCGCCAGCGCGATTTCCGGCATCACCGTGTGGTTCGCGAAAGTAGAGCACCCCATATAGTGCAAGACCGGTTTGCCCTTGAATGAGAAGCGACTGGTGCCGTCGGGCATCACGCCCTTGCCCTGCGTCGCGCGGATGGACGTGCAGAGATTCGTCTTGTGGCTCGTGCAGCTTTTGCATTCACGGCATTCCGGCGTGTAGAGCGGAATCACATGATCACCCGGTTTGAGCGATTTCACCCCGGGACCAACTTCCAACACCACACCTGCGCCTTCATGGCCGAGGATGACTGGAAACTGTCCCTCGGGATCGGCGCCAGAAAGCGTGAACGCATCGGTGTGGCAGATACCGGTCGCCTTCAGTTCGACGAGAACTTCTCCGGCCTTCGGGCCTTCCAGATCGACCATTTCGACTTCCAGCGGCTTTCCCGCCGAAAAAGCCAATGCTGCGCGCGTTTTCATTCGATGCTCTCCGATTCCCGACACATGATTTGGTCATATTGTGCCGCCACAGTGGCGGAGGTGAAGGGTCATACCTATCTTTCTGACGTGGACACAAGATTCGGGGCGCAATGATCGAAGTCCGCGACCTGGTTTATGAATATCCTACGAAGCGCGCGCTGGAAGGCGTGTCTTTGAGCGTGCCTGCGCAAACCATTGTCGCGCTGGTTGGCCCCAACGGCGCGGGTAAAACGACGCTGCTGCGCTGCCTTGCGGCGCTGGAGCCCCCTTATTCGGGAACGGTGACGATTGACGGCATGGACACGCGCGAACACCCGCGCGAAATCCATGCGCGGCTTGGTTATCTGCCTGATTTTTACGGTCTCTACGATGAGCTGACCGTGCGCCGCTGCCTGACCTATGCAGCCTGGTCACATGGATTGGCCGCAGGCGGCGTCGATCCGGCTGTAACAAAAGCTGCGGCGAGGGTCGGGCTCTTGGATCGATTGGAGAGTAAGGCCGGCGAGCTGTCACGCGGCTTGCGCCAGCGTCTTGGCATCGGGCAGGCCATCGTCCACGAACCGAAGGCTTTGCTTCTGGACGAGCCGGCGGCAGGTCTTGATCCACAGGCGCGGCGGGATCTATCGGGCTTGCTGACCTCCCTGCGAGATGCCGGGATGACGCTTGTTGTCTCGTCGCACATCTTGGCTGAGCTTGAAGATTATTGTTCGGAGATGATCATCATTGAGAACGGCCGCATCGTCGGTGGCCGCCCGATCAAGGTGAAAGATGTCGAACGTCCCCGTTATCTGATCGAGATCGCTACTGCCCGGGCCGATTTCGCGCAATTCCTAAAGGACGCCGGTGTGGACGTGGTCGAAGTGGATGAGCATCACGCGCTCATTACGTTTACGCGCAACGCTGCAGCGCGCGCCAAGCTGTTGCGCGATCTGGTAGCGGCAGGCTTCGAAGTATCCAGCTTCGGAGAATCCTCCAAGGCGTTGGAAGAGGCCTATTTCAGCCAGATCGGAAGAGGGGCGGCATGATGGGGCCGGAATTCCGCCGCAACCTGTGGCTTGAACTTACGACGCGCCGCATCGTTTTTATGGTGGGCATACTCGCGCTGGTGTTCTTCGCCGCCGCTGTGTCCGGTCCTTCCTATACGCCGTATTCGGCGGCAGAGACGATCTACTATCTCATCGCGGTGATCTGGGGCGCACGCAACGCGGGCCTCAGCATTGTCGGCGAGATACGCGATCACACATGGGATTTGCAACGCCTCTCCTCGATCAGCGCATCCGAAATGATTTGGGGCAAGCTGTTCGGCTCGACGATATACAACTGGTTCGGAGGCGCGATCTGTCTTGCGGTAATGCTCGTCTACGGCTTTACGCATGGAACGCCGGTCTCGGCGATTCTCGATCTGATCTATTACGTGATTGTCGGTCTGGTGGCCCAAGCATCTGCTTTGCTCGCAAGCCTTATTGCCATCCGCCGCCGCTCGGCGCATTCGCGGCTGGACGTATTTCTCTATCAATTCGCCGGTATCGCTGCTGCGCTTGCCGTGTTTTATCTGTGGCAGGCTGCCGATCCGGCAAGCGCGATCCTTCTTGGCAAGAAATCAACGGATGTCATCAATTGGTGGGGCGCGGTCATCAGCGCGCGGCCGTTCTTGCTGATTTCGCTGGCGCTCTTTACCGCATGGCTTTTGACCGGCTGCTATCGGGAGATGCGCCGGGAATTGAAGATGCGCAACGGACCGCTGGTGTGGCTTGGCTTCCTCACTTTCATGGGTATCTATGTTGCTGGTTTCGATGCATGGCTGCCGCACAATTCCAATCTACCGCAGTGGAGCATCGTGGCCTTGCGGCTTGCGCTAGCAACCACCGCCTATGGCGTTCTGACTTATGTGATGGTGCTGCTGGAGCCGAAGGATCGGGTTCTCTACCGATGGTATGGCAGCCAGATCGCTTCCGGCGCCGTAGGGCCCGCGTTCTGGAACTTGCAGGCGTGGCTCATGAGCTATGCCGCCATGGTCATCGTTGCGCTAGCACTGATCTGGTGGTTGTTCGCGCAGCACGCGGGCGCGGCGTATTCAGCGCTGACGTTTGCCGGTCTTGGCTTTCTGACGCGTGACGTTTCCATCTTCGTTTTCTTTGCCGCTACGCGCCGCCGCGGCGATTTTGCCGCCATCGTTACGCTTATCGCGCTCTATGCACTGATCCCCGCCATTCTCGATGGATTGGGCGTCAAGGCGGCGCTTCCGCTGTTCTATCCCACGCCGTCAAATCCGGTCTGGCTTGGGCCTGCTATTGTCTGGGGTGAAGCCGTCGCGGCCGTCATCGCCGCGATCAGTCGTGTTGCTTTGGCGGGAAAGCGTGTTCCTAGCGCGTCTTTGCGATCTTGAGTCCGGAATAATTCGGTTGGTCGATGGCGACCTTGTCCAGGGTTGTCAGTTCCAGATGCTGGCGTAGGGCCTCCGACTCGATATCGATTTTTCCGTCGCGGATTTGCTTGCAGAACACACGATTCAGATCGTCCAACGAGCCATCGTGGCCAAGCAGGGCGATGAGTCGGTTTTTCTCGCTATCTGCAGCTCCCGGTCCAAGCGCAAGCTCGCGCGCCACGATGCCGAGCGCATTGGCAGCCACGCGAGCGTGAAAAGCGGTATGGCCCTTTAGCTCCGGCATGGCCTTGGTCTCGATGAAGCTTTGCACGGCTTTCACGAGCTCCAGCATGGAAGGCTGGTCCATCATGGCGTCACATCTTCCCGTGAATGATGAGATTGACGAGGTCGATTTCGGTTTCGGATGA
>JANWJQ010000006.1 GCA_025451875.1 Rhizomicrobium sp. | reverse complement strand
GGCGGATAGGATGGCGGCTGATAGGAACGCGGGCGCTGATAGGCGGCGCCGGGCGGCGGCACGGCAGGGTTTTCCTGCTGGTCGCGTTCCTGCTGCAATTGCTGCTGGCGCTGTTGTTCCTGCTGTTGCTGTTGGCGGCGCTGCTGATCGCGCCCGAACAGCCAGTCGAAGAAGCCGCCCCGATCGCGATTGTTGTCGTCGCTGCTGTTCTGGTCGGGCTGCTCGTTGTCCTGATCTTCGCTCACGCCGGAGGGCAGGTTCACGCCGCCGCCGGATTCGGTATCGACACCCATCGTCTGATCGAGCGAGGTGATGTCCGTCGCCGGTTGCGGCGCGCTCTTGTCGAGCGGCTTTGACGGCAAGTCCTTCTCGGCATACGTCATCACGTCATGCCAGATGGTGGCGGGAATGGTGCCGCCGGTGACGTTCCGCATCGGCGAGGAGTCGTCATTGCCCACCCACACCGTCGTCACATAGTCGGTGGTGAAGCCCACGAACCACGCGTCGCGATAATCCTGCGTCGTGCCGGTCTTGCCCGCCGCTTCATGGCCGGGGATCGCGGCGGCGCGGCCCGTGCCGCTTGTCACCACGCCATAGAGCATCGCCGTCAGGTCTTTATCGACATGGCTTGCGATCACGCGCTGCGGTTGGGGCGTCTGGCGCTTGTAAAGAACATGGCCGCCCAGGTCGTCCACCTCGGTGACGTAAGTGGGATAGACGCGATAGCCGCCATTGGCGAAAGCGCCATAGGCGGTCGTCATCTCGATGGGCGTGACGTCGGATGTGCCGAGCGCCAGCGCCGCGTTCTGCTCCAGCGGCGATTCAATGCCGCAACGCTTGGCCGCTTCGATCACGGTGGAGATGCCGACTTCCTGTCCAAGCCCCGCGGTGATCGTGTTCACCGAATGCGCCAGCGCTTCGGCCAGCGTGATGGTGCCGTACTGGCGATGGCCGTAATTGGTCGGCGACCAGCCATTGATGTCCACCGGCCCGTCGGTGCGCACATCCCAGGGCGAGATGCCGTTCTCCAGCGCCGCCAGATAAACGAACGGCTTGAACGACGAACCTGGCTGGCGATGCGCCTGGATCGCGCGGTTGAAGGCCGAAGCGTCATAGTCGCGGCCGCCCACCAGCGCGACGACTTCGCCATCCGGCTTCATCATCACCACGGCGCCCTGGCTCGCATGGGCTTTCTTGCCTTGCGTATTGAGCACGCGCACCAGCGCATGGCGCGCCGCGTCCTGCAGCTTGGGATCGAGCGTGGTGTGAACCACCAGATCGCTCGTCGGCCGCTGGCCGTTGACGGAAGCCAGGTCCATCGCCTGGTCGGCGGCGGTGTCGAGGAAGAAGTTGCGCGAGTCCACAATGGCCGGATCGGAGATCACGGCGGGATGCGCCTTGGCGTCATCCGCCTGCGCCTGTGTGATCGCGCCGGTTTCCACCATCGCATCGAGCACGCGGCTGGCGCGGGTCTGCGCGCTGGCCAGATCGCGGCGCGGCGAGAACACCGATGGCGCGCGCGTCAGCGTCGCCAGCATCGCCGCTTCCGGCAGCGTCAGATTGCGCGCCGACTTGCCGAAATAGACATGCGCCGCACCGTCCACGCCATACGCGCCGGAGCCGAGATAGAGGCGGTTCAGATAAAGCTCGAGGATCTGCTTCTTGGAGAGCGACTTCTCCAGCGAGGCCGCATCCGCCAGTTCCGCCAGCTTGCGCGAGAAGGTGCGTTCCTGCGACGTGTAGATGATCTTCGCCGTCTGCTGGGTGATCGTCGAGCCGCCGGCGACGACATGTCCGGCGCGGAAATTGGTGATCGTCGCGCGCAGCAGGCCGCGAATGTCGATGCCGTTGTGCGAATAGAAACGGCGGTCTTCCACCGCGATGAACGCCGCCGGCACATAATCCGGCATCTGCTCCAGCTTCAGCCGTTCGCCCACCAATGCGCCGCGATGGCCCACCGTTTCGCCCGCCGCGTCGATGAAGGTGAAGGCGATGGGCCGGTTCACCGAGTAAAGATCCTGCTTCAGGTCCAGCGGCGGCGCGAACCAGCCCAGGATCGTGGGGATGAGCAGGACAAGAAGGATCGGCGCCGCAATCACCAGCGACCCGATGGTGAGAACAAGTCCGAAGCCGCGCTGATGGCGGTGAAGCCATTTGCCGGTTACGTCGAATGCATTTTTCAGGGGATCGCCAGCCATGGAGCGGCTAGGTGACTGATATTTTGGGCGGATTCAAGGCTGAGAGATGGACGGTGTGGTAACCCCGCGGCCTGGTGGCGCTATTTGGGAATTTCACTAGGGTCATTGGCGGCAATCGGGGGGATTCTGGAAATGACACTGGCGGATATTGCGTCCATCGGCAGCTTGATCAGTGGCGTGGCGGTGCTCGCATCGCTGGTCTATCTGGCGCAGCAGACGCGGCAGAATGTGCGCAACTCGCGGGCGCTCATCCAGCAAGGACGCGCGGCGCGCATTGCCGATACCGCGCTGCGCATCGCCGAATTGCGCGAGTCCGACGCGATCGACAAATGCTTCACCGGATCGTCGGATGTGACGGACAAGGATGTCGCGCGGTTTCTGAACGTCTGCCGCGCGATCTTCGTGAGCGCAGAGGATTCCTATTTCCAACACAAGCAGGGCCTGCTTGAAGATATCGCGTTCGCGAGTTTCGAGACGGGCGTTCGCGCCGGCATGGGTGCGCCCGGCATGGCGGCAGGCTGGCTGCTTACGCGCGACATGTATGAGCTGGAATTTCGCACCTACCTCGACGGGCTGCTGGGCGACATACACGCGCCCGCGACCTCCATGCAGATGCGAAGCCTGGCCCGCTGGCGCACCGCGCTGGCATCTCTCTCCGGCTGACGCTTATAACGCGTCCTTGTTCTTCACGCTGCCCACCGTCGTGGCCCAGCGGGCCAGCTCATCCACATCCGTCTCCACGGATGCGCGCGTGACGGCGTCGTCCATGAACTGGGCGAATTTCGAGCTGTACATCGGCCGGGTCTGAAGCCACATGGCCTGCAATCCGGGCAGGCGCATCATCACCTCAATGGAATGACGAAAGCTTTCGAAGCCTTCCTCGTGCAGCACCTTGTGCTCATACTGGAAAAAGGAATCTTCCGCGCTGATGAACGTCGCGCGGCACAGATTGCGGAACTGGTGCAGCTCCGACAGCGAGATCGGTCCGCCATAAACGCCTTTCTCCCACGCCTCCGCCACGCCCTTCTGTGCCATCTGCTGCGATAGGGTGGAGATGCGCGCGGCGCGGCCCTGCTGGATCAATGTCTGCTGGTTCAGCGCGGCCTGGCGCAGCTGCCGCGCCAGATAGATGACGGACATCAGCACGATGGCGCAATTCACCACCTGCGCGAGATCGGCAAGTTCGGATAGCGACATGGCGGTTGCCCTCGACAAACGCCCCCCGCCGCCACAGGAGCAGGAAAGCGCCAAAAAGGGCATAATTCCTTGGGAGTAGTTTTAAGCTTTCCGGCCCGGATCGCCTTGAAACAGGCGTTCCGCGCTATAGATTTACGAAGTAAATATATCGGAGGAAGCCATGCCCGATTTCGCGACCGGCGATCTGGCGCTCGCCATCGTCCATCACGTCGTGATCTTCGCCCTGGCCGGGATCATCGCCTTCGAGGTCGGCGTGATGAAGCCGGGACTATCGACGAGGGACATCCCGCGCCTGGGCCGCGCGGACATGTGGTACGGCATCCTCGCCACGCTGATCATCATTGTCGGCTTTTCGCGAGCGATCTGGTTCGCCAAAGGCTGGGCGTATTATTCGGTGAACCATTTCTTCTGGGCGAAGATCGGCGCGTTCCTCATCGTCGGCTTGCTGTCGATCCAGCCGACGCTCTCCATCCTGCGCTGGCGCCGCGCGCAGAAAACCGACCCGTCCTTCGTGCCGGATGACGCCGCGATCCGCGGCGTGCGCCGCTTCCTGTGGCTGGAAGTTTTTGTCTTCGCCTGGATTCCCATCTTCGCCGCCGCCATGGCGCGGGGATATGGAATGGCGCCATAGGAGGTGAAATGCCACCATCGCTGCTTATATTCGGGGCAGGGGCCGCCGTGCGGTGAGGCCGTTGGGAAGTGATCGTGGGGGCCTGGCATGTTCGCAGGGACGCGGGACGCCGATAGAAGAACCGCTGCGCCGCGCCTTGCCTATATCGACAACATCCGCTGGACAATCATTTTGCTCGTTCTGAGCATGCATGCCAGCGACACATACAGCCCGTTCGGCAACTGGTACTACACGGAGCGGGCGGCGGCGGGCACAGGCACCATCGTCACCTTCGCGATCTATCAAAGCTTCCTGCAAGCCTTCTTCATGGCGTTGCTGTTTTTCATCGCCGGCGTCTTCGCTGCGCCGTCCTTGACGCGCAAGGGCCCGGCGCGCTTTGCGAAAGACCGGTTTATCCGGTTGGGGCTGCCAACACTTCTCTACATGCTCGTGATCGGACCACTCACGCAGTATTACCTCTCGCACAGTTGGGGCAGCGGGGGCTTTTTCCATCAATGGCTTCTGCATCTGACCGACGGGGAATGGTTGTCGAACAGCGGCCCCATGTGGTTCTGCTTCGCGCTTCTCATTTTCTCGCTGATCTACGCTGCGCTTCCGGCGCGCAAGACGCCCGCGCCAGAGGCGCATCCGCCCGGCGCTCTCGCAATCCTCGCCTTCATCGCCATCATGGCGGCGGCGACCTTCGCCGTGCGGATCGTTTTGCCGGAAAGCGTCTCGCTGCTGAACATGCATCCGGGCGATTTTCCGTCCTACATCTTGATGTTCGGGGCCGGCATTCTGGCGTCGCAAGGCCGCTGGCTGGAACGCATACCTACGGCGCGTGCGCGCATCTGGGGCATCAGCGCGCTGGCGGCGTCTCTGCCGTTGCTGGCGGCGCTCATCATCCGGCACTTCATCTATCGCACGGCCGGCAGCGATGGCGGGCTTGCCGTGGACAGCGCGCTGCGCTGCTTGTGGGAAGCGCTGGTTTGCGTGGGCATGGCGTTCGGCCTGGTCGCGCTCTATCGCGCGGCGTTCAATCGGCGCGGCAAGCTGGCGGGCTTCCTCTCCGACAACGCCTTTGCCGTTTATGTTTTTCATCCGCCGGTTATCATCGCGCTCGCGATGGCGCAGCACGGTTTCGCGGCTCCGCCGCTGATCAAGGCGGCAACGCTCACCCTCGCGACGGCTTTCGCGACATTCGCGCTTGCGGCGTTGGTGTTTCGCCGGATTCCCTATTTGCGAAATATTCTCTGACAGTCCGCCTTAGCTTTCCTCGATCTCCACGCGATCCGGATAGAAGGCGAGATAGTCCTTGATCTGCGCCATCGCGTCATGCGGATGCTCATAGGTCCACACCGCGTTCTCACCCACATCGCCGCGCGAGGGGATCGAGTAATAGGACGCATCGCCCTTGTAGGGGCAATAGGTGGAATGGCTGGTGCGTTCCAGCATCGCCATGTTGGCGTCGCCGCGCGGGATATATTGCACGGCCGGATAGGACGCTTCTTTCAACGTCAGCGCATGCGTCGTGGTGGCGATGATCTTGCCGTTCACCGACACCGTGATGCGCTTGGGATTGGGCGTGACCGTGATCGGATGATCGGGGCCGGGGATTTTCACGGCTTTGGCGGACATGGGGCGCTCCTTCGATTCTACAATTCCGCGTCGCTTGCCATGCGGCAATCGACGTTGCGGTTCTCGTCGAAATAATAGGTGGCGCAGACGCGGTGATATCCGTCTGCGATGAGGAGAGGCCGGCTGTTCTGCGCATCGCCGCGCACCAGCAGCACCGGCGCCAGCGGCTTGCCGTCGTGAATCTTGCGCAGGTCGGCGTCCACATGCGGATCGTTGCGGACCAGAAGCGGCAAGCCGCTCGCGCGCAGCAGGTCCTTCGCCGCGAATTCGCGCGCCCTGGCTTTGACGATGGCCCTCACAAGCGTCCTCGCCTTGCGGTCGGAGAACAGCAGCGAGAGATAGGTCTGCGCATTCGCCACATCGTCGCTCTCCGGTTTCTTCTTCCAGATGAGCTTTTGCTTGGCCATTGGGTTCCGCCGCGTTGGTGCAGGGCCAGCTAATCACAGGCAAACACGCGCCGCCATTGTTGGGGCACAATGGCGGCGCGTTTCCGGCGGCAACGGTTGTGGGGGGAGGGCGCCCCGTTGCCGTCAGTTTAAAGTTTCGATCCGCCGCTGGTTTCGATGATCTCGCCGGTGATCCAGCGCGAGTCGTCGGAGGCGAGGAAGGTGTACGCGCCGGCGATATCGTCCGGCGTGCCGATGCGCTTGAGCGCCTGCAGCGACAGCGTATAGGCCTTGCCTTCATCAGATTTCGCGAAGCTGGACAGATCGGTCTCGATCACGCCCGGCGCCACCGCGTTCACGCGGATGTTGCGCGCGGCCAGAACCGGCGCCAGCTGTTTGACCAGCGTGTTCACCGCGCCCTTGGTGGCGGCATAGGCGGAGAGTTCGCCGACCTGCGCGCGCGCCACCACCGATGAGGTGAAGATCACGCTTGCGCCGTCGCTCAGGATCGGCAGCAATTGCTGGATGGTGAAGTAAGGCGCACGGACGTTGATCGCGAACACGCGGTCGAAATCGGCGACAGTCGTCTTCTCGATGGGCGCGGCAACGCCGGTGCCGGCGTTCAGCATCAGGATATCGAGCGTGTTGGTGATTTCCTTCACCTGCCTGGCGAGGTTGAGCGCGGCGTCCGGCGCGGTGAGATCGGCGCCGACGACATCGGCCTTGCCGCCCAGCCCGCGAATTTCCGCGGCGAGGCTGTTGGCCTCGGCGGCCTTGTTGCCATAGTGGATGATGACATGCGCGCCGTCGGCTGCGAGGGCGCGCGCCGCGGCGCGGCCGATGCCGCGCGAGGCGCCGGTGACAAGGGCGATTTTTCCGGAAAGTCTGCTCATGGTCGTGTGTCCCGTCTCATGGCCGAAAGCGCCATCGCCCCGGTCGTGCAGGAGAAATGTGTACGCTCGTAGTGCTTTCAATACGGTCGTACATATTTTTTCTATAGGGCAATAAGCGCTTGAGAATGCTCCCTTTTCCGGCACACCGGATGATCTCGGCCCTTGACGCAGGGCACGGCCGCCCCATCTTTGCGGCATGGAACGAGTCTCCAACCGCGAGAAGATCCTCACCGAAGGCCTGAAGGTCGTGCATGCGCAGGGCTTCGCCAACGCCAGCGTGCGCGACATTGTGGCCGCTGCCGGCGTGCCGCAGGGCAGCTTCACCAACCACTTCGAATCCAAGGAAGCGTTTGGCCTCGAAATCCTCGATCTCTATTTTGCGAACAACCGCGCGGTGATGGAAGAAACGCTTCTCAACGACGCGCTCGATCCCCTGAAGCGCCTGCGCCAATGGATCGACCGCAACGCCGCGCGCAATGAGTGCAGCGGCTTTCGCAATGGCTGCCTGATCGGAAACTTCACCGCCGAAGCTGCCGCGCATAGCGAGGCGATGCGCAAGCGCCTCATCGCCATCATCGCCGAAATCCACGCCGCCATCGCGACGTGTCTGAAGGCCGCGGTGAAAGCGGGCGAACTCCCCAAAGGTTTCGATTGCAGCGGCACCGCTGAATTCATCTTCACCGGCCTGCAGGGCGCCACCCTGATGGCGAAGGCCGAAGGCAACGCCGCGCCCATCGACCGCTTCAAGAAAACCCTGTTCGCGAAAGTTCTGCGCTGATGTGCTAGCCTGGCGCGATGTTCTATCTCGCCCTCAAAGCCGCGATCTCCGGCATCATCGTCGCCACCGTGTCGCAGGTCGCCAAGCGCTATCCCGGCTTCGGCGGGTTGATCGCCTCGCTGCCGCTGGTGTCGGTTCTGGGAATGATCTGGCTTTGGCGCGACACGCACGATCTCGCGCGCATGGCGGCGCATGTTTCGGGCACGCTGTGGTTCATTGCACCGTCGGTCCCGATGTTTCTGCTGATCCCTTCTCTGCTCAATCGTGGCGCCGGCTTCTGGCCGTCATTGGCGGCCGGCTGCCTTCTAACCATCGCGCTCTACGCACTGATGATCTGGGCCGCGCCGAAGTTCGGTATCCAGCTTTGATGCATTCCCTTTTGACAGGCACACGCGCCTGCCGCGCATGGTTCGGCATCGTCGCGACCGTCTGTCTCTTCGGCGTCGGCATCGAGCTTTATGAGGGCGCGTTTCATCCCGTCGCGGATGCGGTGTTTCCGGGCGCGCTGGCGCAGACGCTGAACCGCTTTGCCTATTACACCATCGTCAGCAATCTCTTGGTTGCCTTCGTTTCGTTGCAAATCGCATCGCGCGGCTGGTGCGCGACGCCGCTCAACCGCGTGCTGATGCTGGATGCGCTGGCGATGATCTTCGTCACCGGGCTGGTGTTCAACACCCTGCTGGAGCACACGCCGTCTTTCACTCTGCGCTATGCGGCGGCGGTGGCGTTGCATGACATCGCGCCGGTGATGACCATCGTCGGCTGGGCCATCTTCGCGCGCGGCCGCAATATCTTCGTCTCCACGATCTTCCTCGCGCTTGTCCTGCCGCTCTGCTGGCTGGCCTTCACGCTCATCCGCTACGCGGTCATCGGCTGGGTGCCCTATCCATTTTTGGATGCCGCACGCCACGGCTGGGCGCATGTTGCGCTCACGCTGCTGATGATCCTGGGTTTCCAGATGGTGCTGGGCTTCGCCGCACTCGCATGGGACCGCGCGGTCGCCACAAAGCGCGCCTGAGCGTCAGTTGTCGTACTGTTCCGGCAATTGCCCGGCACGGAAGATGATCACGGGCTCGTCGTCATAATCGCCAAGTTCCGCATCGCCAGTACTGGCCAGCGCAACCACGCCGGTCTTTGAATCCGCCAGCCTTTCAGCCATGCGCCGCGCCGCTTCCGCCGATTTGCAGGGCACGCCTTTCTCCGGCTTCAGCCGCTTGCGGTTGTCCAGCATGAAAGCCTGCACAAGATAGACGGTTTCCCTGGCCATGATTTTCGCGACTCCGTTGGCCCCACAAGGCGCTCGCGGGCGCCGCGTGGCAATGGTCCTGCCAACCGCGTGCACGTAACAAAGCGGGGGGCCCGGACGAAGGCCCACGCATGAACAATCTTCTCGCGCGCTGCGCCCGCCTGTTTCCCGCACTCTCCGCCGATTGGGCCGCGCTCCCGCTGCGTCTCATTGTCGGCTTCGGTTTCCTGCAGCACGGCATCGCCAAGCTGGCGCGCGGCGCGGACAATTTCGTCGGCAT
>JANWJQ010000005.1 GCA_025451875.1 Rhizomicrobium sp. | reverse complement strand
CGACGTCGGATGTTTTTCAGATCACGGGCTTTGGCGTGCTGCCGCTTGTCGCCGGCGTGGGCTTCGCGGATGTGCCCAATGAAGCGCATTCCCCGTTCATCGTGCGGCCCCGGCCGAAGGAAGTTCTCCTGGCGAAGCGCTTCTATCAGGACATCTGCCGCGCCAATGGCGCACTCGCCGCCGCGAGTTTCCTGTTGCAGAAATCCACTCCATCCACCATCGATGGTCCGTTCCAGTTTCCCGTGGAAATGCGGGTTACCCCGACATTGCGGCACAGCAACCCAAGCTGGGCCGCAGGCTCGCCCAGCGGCAATCAAATCAACTTCTATGATAACTTCAGTAGTGGATTCATATCTATAAGCGGTGCGCTCACCGTCACTACCGCTGGCGGCGACACCGCGAATGCGGTCATTCTACGTCTGCAGGCTGGTAGCAGTGTTGGCGGAACCATCGGCGACGTCGGGAACCTCTATCTCGGAGGTTCGGCGTGGATCACTCTCGATGCCCGACTGTGAGCGGTTTACCTCTACCGTCGAATGGTGCGGTTGTGGTGCATGTCACCAAACCGGCGCGTCGTCAGTCCTGACGCAGGACGGCCATGACAACTTCATCCAATCGGCTACCGTTAATCCATACGGCTTTCCGCATAACGCCCTCTTTCTCAAAACCCGCTTTTTCGTAGGCCCGTATTGCGCGCTTGTTCGTTGAAAATACACGGAGCCAAACACGGACGAGGTTCATATCGCGAAATGCCGTATCTATCACCAATTTCAAAGCATCGGTGCCATAGCCCTTTCCCCGGTCAGTGTCTTTACCGATCCGAATTGTCAGTTCTGCGGTCCGATGCACTGGGTGAATGTCGATAAGCTGCACCGTACCTAACAGGGTGTCTGAATCTAAAGGCCGGATCGCGAACAGAGCTTTTGATGGGTTCTTGCCGATAGAAGCGAACCACTCGTCATGTTGCGAGCGCGTGATAGGGGCAAACGGCGCGTTGAATCGAACGGCTTCGGCGTCGTTTATCCAGCCGTATAGGATGTCGCTGTCCACTGGAAGAATTTCGGTGAGCCGGACGGCACTTCCCTTGAGCATTTAGAATCCCACTTGAATCCGACGGGAAACTAGCATCCGCAAAGCCGTTTCCCAAATACGGCGTTGGGGCATCTCAGACATGTCGGCAGGCCGTTTGCATTGCGGGTTGCCGATGCGTTCGGTCGCGCGGACAGAAATATTCGCGCGACCGATTTCTTTGGAACGGCACAAATCCCGTTCTTCCCATCAACCCATCCGAACGCAAAAAGGAGAAACCATGTTTTCCGGATACAAGACCTATATCGCCGGTGCGCTCACCATTCTGGGCGCGCTTGGCGGCTTTCTTACCGGCAATCTCGCGCCGGATCAGGCGATCAATCTGGTCGTGCCCGCGATCCTTGCGATGACCGTGCGCCACGGTGTTTCAACCGCCTCCGCGTCATAATCGCCAAACACTTCGCTTGAGATCGGCAACTTCCCGCCGCGTCAATTCCCATCGGATTGACGCGGCGGGTCTTTTCGCCATGCTGGATGCGTTTTCACCGAGGCCGTCATGAAAGTCAGCGAAGCACTCGCCACGCGCAAAACCATTCGCGCGTTCAAATCCGATCCGGTTTCGCGAAAGACGGTCGAAGAGATCATCCGGCTTGCGGCGCGCGCGCCGTCCGGCGGCAATGTGCAGCCGTGGAAAGTCTATGCGCTCATCGGTCCCGCGCGCGACGAACTCGTGCGCCGCGTTGCCGAATTCCGCAAACAACATCCGATGGGAACGCCGCCGGAATATCATATCTATCCGCCCGAACTTACCGAACCCTACCGAACGCGCCGCTTCCGCGTCGGCGAGCAGATGTATGCGACGATGAGCATCCCGCGCGAAGACAAGCCTTCGCGCCTGAAGTTTTTTTCGAGGAACTGGGAGTTCTTCGGCGCGCCGGCCGGGCTCATCTTCACCATCGACCGGCAGATGCAGCAGGGACAATGGGCGGATCTGGGCATGTTCATGCAGAGCATCATGCTGCTCGCGCGTGAACACGGTCTGCATACGTGCCCGCAGGAAGCCTGGGCGATGTTTCATCCGCAGATCCGCGAATATCTGAACGTGCCGGAAAACGAGATGATCTTCTGCGGCATGGGCATCGGCTTTGCCGACGAAACCGCGCCGGTAAACAGCCTCGTCACCGAACGCGCGCCGGAGGCCGAATATCTGACGGTGCGTGAAACGGCCTGAAGGGGGAGGGGACTCGCAATACTTGAAATTCAAAGATCAAGGAAAAGCGTTGGCCCTCCAACAGGCACTATATGTATGAGAAACCCGCACCGGATTTCTCCGATGCGGGCTCTCGCTTGACGGCGACGTGTCTTGCGGGGAGGGGCTTGCCGCAAAACCCGGCCTCAAGGCCGTTGCTCTTTCGGTTATGGTGAAAATTCAAACCGGCAGAGCGATCTATCTGTTGTGGAGGATGCGCCGCGGGGGCTGAACGGACTCTGGATGGCGCATTCATGCGCCGTTCATCGCGGGAAAGTTAGAAAAACCCATGTTTCGGCTAGTGTTTCTGGCGTTTTTGGCCGTGTTGGCGGTGGGCTTGCAGCCTGCCTCCGCGCAGCCGCGCCGTGCGCCGGGTGTGCAGCCGCTCGATCGCGTGCTGCCGCAGGTGCGCAGCCGCTACCCCGGAACGTTTTATGATGCCGACGGTCCGTTCAACGATGAAGACGGCAATCCGCATTACCGTTTGAAATGGATGACGCCGGAAGGCCGCGTGATCTGGCTCGATACCGATGCGCGCACCGGCCGTGTTCTGGGCGTCGAGCACAACCGTACCCGCGGCGATTATCCGAAGCCACCGCCCGATATGCGCGCGCCGCCGCCGCCGCCCGGTTATTTCGAAGGGCCGCCGCGCGGTGGCGATGAAGGCGGCGATCCGGATCGCGGTCGGGGCGATTGGCAGCGCGGTGGCAATGGCTGGAGTGGGGGGCAAGGCGGCAGAGGCGGCGATCATCATGATGGACATGATGGCGGCCGCGGACATCACGGTGGATGAAATATGCGTATTCTACTTGTTGAAGACGATTCCGATCTGCAGCGCCTTCTCAAGAAGTCGCTGGTCGATGCGGGCTATGTCGTTGACGCGGCGAGCGACGGCGAGGAAGGGCACTTCCTCGGCGATACCGAGCCTTATGATGCGGTGATCCTGGATCTCGGCCTGCCAAAGATGGATGGCGTGCGCGTGCTGGAGAAATGGCGCCATGACGGGCGCAGCATGCCGGTGCTCATCCTCACCGCGCGCGATCGCTGGAGCGACAAGGTCGCCGGTTTCGACGCCGGCGCCGACGACTATCTTGCCAAGCCGTTCCACACCGAGGAATTGCTGGCCCGCGTGCGCGCGCTGCTGCGCCGGGCCGCCGGGCTTGCCACGTCGGAAATCGATGTCGGCCCGCTCAAGATCGACACCCGCGCTTCCCGCGTGATCGTGGACGGCAATCCGGTGAAGCTCACCAGCCTCGAATACCGGCTGCTCTCCTATCTCGCCCATCACAAGGGCAAGGTGGTGTCGCGCACCGAATTGGTGGAACATCTCTACGATCAGGATTTCGATCGTGACTCGAATACCATCGAAGTGTTTGTCGGCCGCCTTCGCAAGAAGCTCGGCATCAACGTGATCCAGACGGTGCGCGGCCTTGGCTATTGCCTCGACGATCCGAATGCTCAGGACGAAGATCGCGCCAAGGCTTGATTCCCTCCAGGCGCGGCTCATCGCGGCCGCCGCGGTGTGGACGATCCTGGGGCTCGTCATCGGCGGCTTCGTTCTTTCCGGCGTCTTCCGCGCATCGGTCGAAAGCGATTTCGACGCGCGCCTCAGGTTCGATCTCGACGGCATGATCGCCGCCGCCGAGCCCGGTCCCGCCGGACAGGTATCGCTGCGCGGCCGCTTCACCGATCCGCGTTTCGAGCGCGTCTATTCGGGCTGGTATTGGCAGATCGCACCGGAAGGCAAAGCCAACGTCCCGCCGCAGATTTCGCGTTCGCTATGGGATCACACGATCAAGGTGACCGATACGGTGACGCGGGGCGGCGTGGAATGGAGCCACGGCGCGGGACCGGAAGATCAGCATCTGCGCATCGTGTCCCGGCATGTGGAGTTTCCCATTGCCGACACGCCGTCGCCGACCGATAGCACCAATTACCGGTTTCTGGTCGCCGGCGATTCCACGCAGGTTGAAACTGAAGTCGCGCGCTTCAATGCCACGCTGCTGTGGTCCTTCGTCGTTCTCGGCATCGGCCTGATCGCGGCGATCTTCATCCAGGTGCGCGTCGGCCTGCTTCCGCTGCGCCGCTTGCGCATTGCGCTCGCGCGCATCCGCGACGGACGCGCGCGCAAGCTGGACGGTGATTTTCCCGCCGAGATCGCGCCGCTGGCAAGCGAGCTGAACGCGTTGATCGAGCACAATGCCGAAGTGGTCGCGCGCGCACGCACGCATGTATCGAATCTCGCGCATTTTTTGAAGACGCCGCTGTCGGTGATCACCAGCGAGGCGTCCGCGCAGCCGGGGCCGCTGGCGGATATGGTGATCAAGCAGGTCGGCACCATGCGCCGGCAGGTGGATCACTATCTGGCGCGCGCGCGCGCGGCAGGCGCCGTGAAGGCGCTCGGCAATCGCACGGAAGTGGAACCGGTGCTGGACGATCTGGTGCGCGTGCTCAACCGGATTCACATCGAACGCGGATTGGCGATCACTGATGATTGCCCCGCAGACCTCTGTTTTCGCGGCGAGCGGCAGGATCTGGAAGAGATGGCGGGCAATCTCATGGACAATGCCTGCAAATGGGCCAAGAGCCGGGTCGCAGTTTCCGCGCGCCGGACAACCGGGGCGCTACTGGAGATTGTGGTCGGCGACGATGGCCCCGGGCTCAGTATTGAAGAAATTTCACGTGTCGGCGAACGCGGCGAGAGGCTGGACGAAAGCGTCCCCGGCACCGGCCTCGGCCTCGCGATTGTGCGGGATGTCGCCCGGCTTTACGGGGGTTCTCTGAGCCTTGGCCGAAGTTCCCTCGGCGGGTTTGAGGCCCGGCTGACGCTGCCCGCTATCATTTGAATCCCCGCGGCAAGGGGCCGTTAACGCTAAGTGAGTAGTGTCATAAGGCCGAAAATGCGGGGTCGGGCCTGCATTTTCCTGTGTGGACTGCCGGGACGAATGGATACGAACAAGGCTCAACAGCTGCAGGGTTTGCTGGGTGCGTTGCCGCCACTTGTGGCATCGCGTCTCGCCAAAGCGATTGAGATCGACCGCCTCAACGAAGGGCAGTCGTTGCCGCACGAACTTATTCTCGACGGTCTGCGTCCGGTGTTGCGCCGCGGACAAACCTCCGACCGTGCGGCGACGCCGCTGCGTCTCTTCTGCCGGCCGTTCGAAGATCTGCTGTCGATAACGCCGCGCAAGACCAAGCAGAAAGGCCGCATCGCGCGCGGCTCGATCATGCCGGTCTGGAACTGGGTTTCGCAGACGCTTGCGGCGAACGCGGCATCGTCCTTCTCCATCGGCGTGAAGACCGCTGTTCTCGCCGGCCGTCAGGACGATCTGATGAATCATGCCGCGCAGTTCTGGACGGTTGCGTCGCAGGCCATTCTTTCGGCGATCAGCACCGAGCGCGACCGCAAAGCGGCGCGCACGGCTTTGGACAGCGATCTGGTTGTCGAAGATGCGCGCGAGATGGCGCTGCTGATGTCCGTCGGCAATGACATTCTGGATCTGCAGGTGAAGATTCCCAAACCATTGCCGTCACTGACGGATGAGTTCGTCTGGAAGCTGCGCGAAATCTACGATCGTCTCGCGATTTCAGCGCCGGAAGCGGCGCCTTATATCGCGGTTGTTGCGATGCAGCGGCTGGAACGTCCCTGGGAAGCGTTCAAGCTTCCGATGAACGTCACGCGTCAATCGCAGGATACGCTTATCAGTTCGACCGATATGGGCCTGGTCGGCGAAATCCTGTTCGGCGATATCGAATATTACACCTCCATGATCCGCGCCACGCGTCCTCAGCACTTTGACGCCGACGAGCTGGTCGGTCATCTGGCGAACTTCACCGCGCTTTCGACCGGCATGGTGAAAGCCATCGAGATGCGCCGCGATGGCAAATGGGGCCAGCGCCTGCTTGGGGACCGCGCCGACGTCGCCGAAGTCATGGATGGCTTCATGGAACGCGCGATGAAGGAAGTTTCCGGCGCGCTGCCAATGATCAAGTCGGGAAGCTATGCCGGCGGTCCCCGTATGCCCGACGTCTCGCATCAGGCAGATCCGGACAAATCCGACCGCGCCCTTACCTATGTGCGGCTGGTGTCGGGTTGCCGCCCTTTCGCCGCCGCAGCCTCGTTTGGCGCATCCAACAAGGAAGTTGCCGACGAAATCGGCGTACTGCTCAAGAGCTATACGGAAGACCTGCTCAAGGAATTGCGCTCCGCCACGGGCGATAAACGCTCCAATGCCGAGCAATATTTCCATCTCGCGGTGGAAATGACGGCCCTGATCTTCAGCCAGGAAGAAGCCGATCTTCTGCGCCGCCGCGGCCGCGCGGCGATGCCGGCAGTCGCTTAGCTACACCACACCGGACGATCTCAGCTCTTCGATCTGCGCAGCCGAATAGCCGAGCTCGCGGAGGATCTCGTCCGAATGTTCGCCAAGTGTCGGCGCGCGGCGGCGCACTTCACCGGGCGTGCCGTGCAGCTTCACCGGTGTCGCGGAAATCGGCGTCTTGCCGATGCCCGGATAATCGATCGTGGTGAGGATGTCGCTCGCCTTCAGATGCGGATCGTCGAGCGCTTCGCGCATCGTATAGACCGGACCAGCAGGAACGCGCGCCGCTTCGAAAGCCTTTATTGCTTCATCGCTCGTACGCATGGAACACCATTGCGCCACGCGCGCGGAAATGATCTCGCCGTGATCGCCACGCAGCTTATCCGACGCGAAGCGCTCGTCTTCGATCCATTCGGTCGCGCCGATCAGTTTGGCCACGCGGCGGAACAGCGGATCGCCGTTCACCGCGACCGTGATCCATCCAGTTTTGGTCTTGAAGATATCGGAGGGCCCTGCCGTCTGGCTGCGATTGAGCGAGGGCTTGCGGCCGAGCTTGAGGACTTCTTCTTCGATCAACGTCGGGCTGAAGAACGTCATCGCCGTGCGTAGCAAAGCGCCTTCGACCATCTGGCCCTTGCCTGTTTCATCGCGCGCCCGCAACGCGGAGACAATGCCGAGCGCCAGCAGTGATGCGGTGCCGAAATCCACCCACGGCACAGCGGCGCGCACCGGCTGTTCTTCGGTGCCGGCGAAGTACGCCGCGCCACTCATCGCCTGCGCGATGCCGTCAAAGCCGACGCGGTTGGAGTAAGGGCCTTCCAGCCCGAACGCGGTCGCGACGCCCAATATTGCCCGCGGATTGACCGCGGAGACGCTGTTGTAATCGAGGCCGAGGCTTTTGAGTGTTTCTCCGGGAAGATTGGCGATCACCACATCGCTTTTCGCGATGAGGCGGCGCACCACCTCGCGGCCTTTTTCATGCGCGGGATCGAGCGTGAGTCCGCGCTTGTTGCGGTTCATCTGTAGGAACATCGCGCCTTCGCGCGGGGAGCCATCGTCGTTTTCGCCCAGCGAAACAAGTGTGCGGTCCTCGCGGCCATCGCGCTTCTCGACGCGGATGACTTCGGCGCCCAGATCGCCCAGCAGCGCCGCGCAGAACGGCCCCGCGATATAGCGTCCGAAATCGACGACACGTATTCCATGCAACGGACCAGACATGCCGATTTATTCTCCCGTGCCCGCGCGATTGCCGGGCGTCTCTTGCCGGAATATACCGTGGCCGCTCAGAATGCCACGACCGCCAGATCGAATGGGGACAGAATGCCGACGAAGCAAAATCCGCTGAAACTCAATCCACTCCAGCTGCGCACGCTGACCTTGCTGCAAGCCATGGTGCGCGCCCCCGGCGGTGCGGTGGCCGGACCCGGGCCTGGCGAAGCGACGATCGAGCGGTTTCCGCCGGCCCACGGCGATCACTTCCATCTGGGTGACGCGGTGGTGCGCGGCAGTGACGCTACGGGACTTTTCAACGAGAAGGTCTGGAATGCGCTCACCCGCAAGGGCGTCGCGCGGGGCGACTGGCCGCATCGCATCACGCTGACATCCGAAGGGCTGACTTACGACACAGGCATCGGCCACGAGATTCTGCATCAGTCAGGCCACTAGGCTCATTCCATTTTCGTCAACGTCGCAAAGCGTTCGCCAAACAAGGCGGCGCCTTTCTTCGTCGCGAGGAACGCGTCGAGCTTTTTGGGCGATGCGGTGATTACCGCGTCGCCGAACTGCCCCTGTTCCACCGTCCCCGCGATCTTGTGCGCCTGAATGGCCGCCTTGGTCGCATCTTCGTCCATGAGATAAAGAACGACGCGGTTTGGGCCTTCGAAGCGGTAGAGCAGCGGGATGGTTCCCTCGTGACTGTCTTCGTCGGCTTTTCCGTCGCTGAACTTCAGTTGCGCGTTCATGATGTGGTTGCCGCCGAGCGTCGCGGTGGTGATCGACGCGACCATCCAGTCTCCGTCCGGTTGTGCGCCGGCCTGGACCATCACGACCGTGATTGTGTTGTCGGTTGCCGGAAGGAAATGGAAGTAAAGCCCACGGTCGTCGGTCGATTGATCCGATTTTCCGCGCCACAAACCGGTGAGCGCCGGATCGTTGGTCATCGCGGTCGTCGAGCCGACGGGATGTGTCGTTGTCGGTGGAAAACAGGCAGCCAGCAGCAACATTGCGGCTGCCGCAAAGAAAGGCGTGATGCGCATGGCGATCCCCCTTCAGGATGGTAGCAGATTCGCAAGGGATTCCGGCGGAAGCGGGGCGGCGCGCCGCCGCGTGGACCGGGGCTGTGACCGCCCATATAGTCCCGCCGCAGCAACGGTCTGGCCTTGTTGATGAATCCCAAAAAACGCCGTCGCCTCTATTTCGCTGCCGCGCTCGTCGTGGCCGGCATGGGTGGCGCTGTGCTCGTGCTGGGCGCGCTGAAGGACAACGTTCTGTATTTCTACAGCCCCTCGGACGTGGCGACGAAGCATGTTTCGCCGGGTGTTGCGTTTCGCATTGGCGGACTGGTGGAAAAAGGCAGTGTCAGCCATGGCGCGCATGCCGATGTCCGTTTTGTCGTGACGGACGGGCGCGCGAATGTGCCGGTCGAATTCCACGGCGTGCTGCCGGATCTGTTTCGCGAAGGGCAGGGCATTGTGGCGATGGGCGCGATGAACGGCACGGGCACGTTCGATGCCACCGAAGTCCTCGCCAAACACGATGAGAAATACATGCCGCCCGAAGTCGTCGATGCGTTGAAGCGTTCGGGCCGCTGGAAAGAAGGCGGAACTTGACGGGAGAAATCGGCCAACTCGCGCTCGCGCTGGCGTTTGCGTTGTCGGCGGTGATGGCGATCGCCGGATTGGCGGGCGCGCGCGAAACGGCGTCGCAATCGCGCGCCCTCGCGTCCAGCGCCGCGATCGGCATGTTCGTGTTCGTCGCGCTGGCGTTCGGTGCGTTGATGTATGCGTTCGTCACGTCGGATTTCAGCGTGCTGAACGTCGCGCAGAATTCGCACACCGCCAAGCCGATGATCTACAAGATCACCGGCGTTTGGGGGAGCCACGAAGGCTCCATGTTGCTGTGGATCTTCGTGCTGGCGATCTATTCGCTATTCATCGTGTTCGCACAGCGCGGCAGCGCGCGGCTGACATCGGCGGCATTGGGCGTCCAGGGCCTGCTGGCCTGCGCGTTTCTTCTCTTTATCCTGTTCACCTCCAACCCGTTCCTGCGTCTGGATCCGCCGCCGTTTGAAGGCGCGGGATTGAATCCGTTGCTGCAGGATCCCGGCTTGGCCATGCATCCGCCGATGCTTTACATCGGCTATGTGGGATTGTCGGCGGCGTTCTCTTATGCCGCTGCAGCGCTCATCACCGGCGAGGCCGACGCCGCATGGGCGCGCGCGGCGCGTCCCTTCATGCTGCTCGCCTGGATCGCGCTGACGCTTGGCATCACGTTGGGGAGCTGGTGGGCTTACTACGTCCTCGGCTGGGGCGGCTTCTGGTTCTGGGATCCGGTGGAAAACGCGGCACTGATGCCGTGGCTGATCGCAACGGCGCTGCTGCATTCCGCGCTTGCGACGGAACGCACTGGCGCGTTTCGCAGTTGGACTTTGTTGCTGGCGATCCTGGGCTTCTCGCTCAGCCTGATCGGTACCTTCCTGGTGCGCTCCGGTGTGTTGTCCTCGGTTCACGCCTTCGCCAGCGATCCGACGCGCGGCGTCTATATCCTGATGATGCTGGTCGTCGCCATCGGCGGTGCGCTGGCGTTGTTCGCGTGGCGCGCGCCTCAATTGCAGGGCGGGACCGCGTTTGAACCGGTCAGCAAGGAAAGTGCGCTGCTGCTCAACAATGTGCTCTTGAGCGCTGCTGCTGCGACGGTGTTCATCGGCACGCTCTATCCGCTGCTGCTGGATGCGCTGACCGGTCAGAAGATCTCCGTCGGGCCGCCCTATTTTGCGGTCACCTTCGCGCCGATCTTCGTCGTGCTTATCGCGCTGGTGCCATTCGGCCCACGCCTTGGCTGGCGCAATGGCGATTGGCGCACGGCGTTGCGCGTGCTCGCGCCCGCCTTGGGGATTGCCATGGTCGCCATGTTGGCTGTGCTGGCTTTTGTTACGCCCCACTCGCTTGTCGCCGCGATGGCGTGCGGATTGGGGGTGTGGGCCATCGCCGCCGCCGTGATCGATCTGGCGAAGCGCGGCGACATCCGCGCGTTACCCATCGGCGCATTTGCATCGGCACTTGCGCATCTGGGGCTTGGCGTCACGCTGCTCGGCATCACCGGCACAACGGTATGGCGCAGCGAAGCGCTGGAATTGTTGAAGCCCGGCCAGTCCATGCCCATCGCCGGTTACAATTTGCGCCTCGACGGCGTGCAGCTCCTGCAGGGGCCAAATTATCAAGCCGAGCACGCCACGATCAGCGTGATCTCAAACGGTCACATCATCGCCACCATGTCGCCGGAGAAGCGCGCCTATCCCGTCGAAGGTCAAGCTACCGCCGATACCGCGATCCGGACGACCGGATTTTCCGATCTCTACATTGCGCTCGGCGACGAACGCGACGGCGGCTGGATCATCCGCGCCTATGTCAGTCCGCTCGCACCGTTCATCTGGTTCGGCGGCGCCTTCATGGCGCTCGGCGGCCTCGCGGGATTGTGGAGCAGGCTGCGTCCGCGCCGCGCACCGGCAACCAAGTTGGCGGCGGCGGAATGAAGCGCGTTCTACTCACGCTGTTCTTCAGCTTGTTCTGCATGAACGCAGCGTTCGCGGTCGCAGGTTCCGAAAAGCTCGCAGACCCCCGTCTCGAAGCGCGCGCTGTGGCTTTACAGAAGGAACTTCGCTGCGTCGTTTGCCAGGGACAATCGCTGGACGAATCGAATGCGCCGCTTGCGGCGGATCTAAGGCATTTGATCCGTGTGCGAATTAAAGCCGGCGATAGCAACGAACAGGTTGAACAATATCTCGTCGCGCGCTACGGAGATTTCATCCTGATGAAGCCGCCGCTCGAGCCGCTCACTTATGCGCTCTGGTTTGGCCCTCTCGGGATTCTGCTGATTGGGGGAGCGGCGGTGGCGCTGGTGATTGTCCGCGCGCGCAAAAGGCTGGATTCCACCAGCCCCTGATGTGCGGCGCGGGATCTGGGATCAGGAACTCGTGACATTACGTCGTGTTAATATTTGAGACAGAAACACGTAAGATGCAGGGCGTACGGCTAGCTTCAGAAGCTGGGGTGCGCCGGTGGCCCGCATTGGCCGTCAAATTCGCATGGAGAAAAAAATGAAGAAGACCGATCAGGTTTTTCAGGGATTTCGCGGCCGATTGCTGGCTTCGACCGTTGCCGGTGTGATGGTGATCGGCGGCCTTGGCGCCTTCGCGATGACCCAGCCGGCCCAATCCCCCAAGCCCCAGCCACAACAACAACACGCGCCGCAGAATCCGGCACCGGCGTTGGCGGTCGCCCCGCATCCGGCGACGCCTCGCATGATCGAGAACGGGGCGCCGTTCTCTTTCGCGGATCTCGTCGAGCGTGTCAGCCCGGCGGTCGTCACGATAACGGTCGAAGAGCAGGTGAAGCAGCAGGCAGGCATCGATCCGGCTCAAATTCCGGAGCCGTTCCGGGATTTCTTCAATCAGTTCGGCGGTCAGGGCCAGCAGGGCGCGCCGCGCAAAGCGATTTCGATGGGATCGGGCTTTGTCATCAACAAAGACGGCTTCATCGTCACCAACAACCACGTCGTTGCGGACGGGAAGAAAATCACCGTCAAATTTCCCGATGGCCGTGAATTCAACGCCAAGCTCATTGGCACCGATGCCGCGACGGACGTCGCGCTCCTCAAGGTGAAAAGCGACAAGCCGCTGCCATCCGTCGAATTCGGCGATGACCGCCAGGTGCGCGTCGGCGATTGGGTGATCGCGGTCGGCAATCCATTCGGCCTCAGCAATACCGTGACGGCCGGTATCGTCTCCTCCATCGGCCGCGATGTCGGCAACGGTCCCTACACCGATTTCATCCAGATCGATGCGCCGATCAACCGCGGCAACTCCGGCGGCCCGACCTTCAACATCCAGGGCAAGGTTATCGGCATGAATTCGATGATCTTCTCGCCGTCGGGCGGCAGTGTGGGCATCGGCTTCGCCATCCCCGCGACGACTATCCACGACGTCGTGGCGCAGCTTCAGGCGCATGGCCGTGTCGCGCGCGGTTATCTGGGCGTTGAGATTCAGAGCATCACGCCGGAAATGGCGGCGAGCCTCGGCTCCAAGACCATGAAGGGTGCGATCGTGGCGAGCGTCTCGCCCGGCGGACCCGCCGCACAGGCCGGCATGATGGCGGGCGATATCGTTCTGGCCGTAAACGGCAAGCCCGTCGAGGATTCGCGCGATCTCACGCGCCGCGTCGCCGGACTTCCGGCGGGCGGCACGGCCGCATTCACCTTGATGCGCAATGGCACGACGAAGACCGTAACGGCGAAGATCGGCGCGAAGAAGGACACGCAGGTCGCATCGAACAGCCCGCAAAAGGACAGCCGCGCGCCTGCGACGGCACAAGCGATGGGTCTCGGTCTAGCCGCTCTCACGCCGGAAACGCGCCATGCATTCAACCTCGGCGACAATGTGATCGGCGTTGTGGTGACGAAGGTCGATCCCAACAGCGACGCAGCCGATAAAGGCCTTGAGCCTGGCGACGTGCTGGTTTCGATCGCGAACCGTCCCGTGCGGTCGCCGCAGGATGTGAAAGCCAGCGTTGCCGCCGCGCAGGCCGCGCATCGCGACACAGTGCTTGTGTTGGTTAGCGGGCAGGGTGGTCAGCGCTTCGTGGCAATCAAACTGGGCGCGTAACAACAGCGTACCGGACCGCGCGGACGAAAGTTCGCGCTGTCCGGCCCCCGCGCCGGTGGTGGCGGCCCCATCCCCCCGTTGCTGCCGCCGGCGCGGACCCTTTTCAAATTAAACGAGTCAGGAGCCTCCCATGCGCATCCTCGTGGTTGAAGACGATCTTGAAGCCCAGCGTTACCTGGTGAACGGCCTCAAAGAGGCGGGTCACGTGGTTGACGATGCGGAAGACGGCGAGATCGGTCTGTCGCTTTCCCTGTCGCGTCCCTACGATGTGGCGATTGTCGATCGCATGTTGCCCAAGATCGACGGACTCAAGCTGGTGGAAGAGTTGCGCCAGCACGGCAATGTGACGCCGGTGCTGTTTCTGAGCGCGCTGTCCGAAGTGGATGATCGCGTGAAAGGCCTGAAGGCGGGCGGCGACGACTACCTTACCAAGCCTTACGCCTTCGTTGAATTGCTCGCGCGTCTCGATGCGCTGATGCGCCGCCGCCATCCGGCAGCGGTGAAGACGCGGCTTCAGGTCGGCGATCTCGAATTGGACCTGCTCACCCGCACCGCCAAGCGTGGCGAAGCATCGATCGATCTTCAGCCGCGCGAGTTTCGCCTGCTCGAATATCTCATGCGTCACGCCAGCCAGGTGGTTACACGCACGATGCTTTTGGAAAGCGTGTGGGAATATCACTTCGACCCCCAGACGAACGTGATCGACGTCCACATCTCGCGCCTGCGCGCCAAGATCGACAAAGGGTTCGACACGCCGCTGCTCCATACGGTGCGCGGTGCGGGCTACATGATCCGTGCGCGCGCCTAGACTTTTCCGAACGCTCGCGTTCCGGATTGTCTTTATTTACATAGCGATCTTCGCGGTGTCCGCCGCGGGCCTTGTTGCATTTACCTACTGGAACACAAAGCGCGCGCTCGACTCCCAGACCGATCAGACGATCGACGCGGAGATTTTGGGGCTGTCCGAACAGTACCAGCGCCTCGGCCTGGGTGGACTTGCGGATGTCATCATCAGCCGCTCGGTGCGCGGCGGTCAGAGCCTTTATCTGCTGACCGATCTGCAGCATCACCCCATCGCGGGAAATCTGGATGGATGGCCGCAGATCATCTACCGGCCCGACAGCTTCGTGGAATTCAACTATGAGCGCCGCGTCGGCGGCCTCACCACGCTGCGGCGTGCGCGAGGGCGAATCTTTGCGCTCACTGGTGGCTTCCAGCTTCTCGTCGCCCGCGATGTTCACGAGCGCCATGAGACGGTTCGTTTGTTCAGTACGACCTTGCCGTGGAGCCTGATGCTCATGCTCGTGCTGGGCGTAATCGGTGGCGGCTTCATGAGCCGCAATCTTCTTGCGCGTCTGGATTCCATCAACGAGACCAGCCGCGAGATCATGGCGGGCGATTTGTCGCGCCGCGTTCCGGTGCGCGGTTCCGGCGACGAGTTCGACACGCTGGCGACCAGCCTCAACCGCATGCTCGACCGTATCGAGCGGTTGATGCGCGGAATGCGCGAGGTCACGGATTCGGTGGCGCACGATCTGCGCACACCGCTCAATCGTCTGCGCAACCGCATCGATGCGGCGCTTCGCCGCCTGCCGCCGGAGAGCGCGGAATATGTCGAGATCGAATCCGCCGCCATCGAGATCGACCAGCTGATCGCGACCTTCAATGCGCTGCTGCTGATCGCCGAAGCCGAAGCGGGCATGGCGCGCGAAGCAATGGCGCGGATCGATCTGCGCGATGTCGTGGAGGGTATCTCGGAACTCTATGGCCCGCTCGCCGAAGAAAAGAACCTCAGCTTCGATGTGGCGCCCAGCGGCGAGGCGATGATCGCCGGCAACAAGCGTCTCATCGCGCAGGCGCTGGCTAATCTCGTGGACAACGCGATCAAATACACGCCGGAGGGCGGCAAGATCCGCGTCTCCATCGAGAACATGCCTGCCGGTGTTGCCCTGATTGTGGCCGATAGCGGCATCGGCATTCCGGAAAGCGAACGGAGTCGCGTGCTCGACCGCTTCGTGCGCCTGGAAGTGAGTCGTCATTCACCCGGTACGGGATTGGGCCTCAGCCTTGTTGTCGCCGTCGCCAAGCTGCATGACGCGCGCCTGGATATTTCCGACAACAAACCCGGCCTCAAGGCGATGCTGCTGTTTCCGCATGACACGGTACGGCCGGTTTCGTCCCGGCCGTCGGTTGCCGGCATCCCGGCACCGCTCGCCGCGAAATGAATGGCTCGATTTGAGCAGCTGTTTTGGCGCATAAACTGCGCGGATGAGTCCGACGAATCCGATCCCGCGGAAAGTCCCGCTGCCCTTCGATCCCGCGCGGGCTGAGCGCACTCTGGCCGCGCTGGCCGAAGGTGAGGACGGCTTCGTGCCATCGCCGGCACAGGCGGAAGTGCTCGCGGGCGCGTTCGGAAATAGCCCGTTCCTTTCGCGCCTGGCTTTGAGAGACCGTGCCTTCTTGCGCGGGATGCTGAGTAAAGCGCCTGAATCTGCGCTGCGGGATATCGATACGGAAGTTCGCGCGATCCAAGGAGCGACGGATATTGGCGCCGCAATGCAGGTTCTGCGGCGCGCCAAGCGCGAAGCGGCGCTGACGATCGCTCTCGCCGATATCGGCGGTGTTTGGGATCTGCGGCAGGTCACGCACGCGCTCAGCGCATTCGCTGACGCCTGCATCAGCGCATCGCTGCGTTTTCTCCTACGGGAAGCTGCGGAGCGCCAGGATATGGACGCATCCCACCCTGCAAAGCTGGAAGCGGAAACCGGACTCATTGTGCTGGCGATGGGCAAATATGGCGCGTTCGAGCTGAACTATTCGAGCGACGTCGATCTGATCACCTTCTACGACCCGCGTCGCTTTCCGTTCCGCAAGCGCGATGATGCCCGCGGGGCCGCCGTCGACATCGTGAAAGGACTGGTGCGTCTTCTCAGCGAAGTCACGGCGGACGGTTATGTCTTCCGCGTCGACCTTCGCCTGCGGCCCGACGCGGGCGCCACGCAAGTGGCGATCTCCACCGATGCCGCTGAAGCTTATTACGAAGGCATGGGACAGAATTGGGAACGCGCCGCAATGATCAAGGCACGGGCCTGCGCCGGCGATCCGGTGGCAGGCGCTGCCTTTCTCGATACGATCAAGCCCTTCGTATGGCGCCGCAGCCTCGATTACGCAGCGATCGAAGACATTCATTCGATCAAGCGGCAAATTCACGCGCATGGCAAACATGGCGCCATCGCCGTGGCTGGCCATAACGTGAAGCTGGGACGCGGTGGCATCCGCGAGATCGAATTCTTCGCGCAGACCCAGCAACTCATTCTGGGTGGCCGCAACCCAAACCTGCGTTCGCGCGAAACGCTGAAAGCCATTGCGGCTCTGCGCGCCGCCGGACTGGTGTCCGACTCCGCCACCGCCGATTTCAATCTCGCCTATGATTTCCTGCGCAAGCTCGAACATCGCCTTCAGATGATCGAAGACGAGCAGACGCACCGCCTGCCGAAATCGGAATCGGAACTGGCTCATGTCGCGTGTTTCATGGGGTTTGCCGATACGGCCGGCTTCAGCACGGTGCTGCTGCATCACCTGCACACCGTGCAGAATCACTACCTCAAACTGTTCGAGCGTTCGGCGCCGCTGGCGACAAAGGAAGGCAGCCTTGTCTTTACCGGTGTTGAGGACGACCCGGAGACGATCGAGACACTTTCGGGCATGGGCTTTCGCGATCCGCATCACATCGCCCATGCCATTCGTGGCTGGCATCACGGCCGCATCCGCGCCACGCGCAGCGCCCGTGCTCGCGAGATCCTCACCAAGCTTATGCCGGCGCTTCTGGACGCGTTGGCTGTAACCGCCGATCCGGATGCCGCGTTCGCGCAATTCGATCGTTTCGTCTCGCGGGTGCCCGGTGGCGTGCAGCTTTTCTCGCTGTTTCTCGTCAACACGCATCTGTTGAAGCTTGTGTCAAATATCTGTGGCTCTGCGCCGCGCCTCGCGGATCATCTCTCCCGGTCGCCGGGCGTGCTCGATGCGCTTATGGATCGTGGCTTTCTCAATTCGCTGCCGACACGCGAGCAGCTCGATGCGCTCTTCGATGCGCAACTGACGACGGCCCGCGATTACGAAGCACAGCTGGATGCCGTCCGGCGTCTCGCGAGGGAGCAGATTTTCCGGGTCGGGGTGCAGATCATCGAGGGCACGCTCGACGCGCTCGCTGCCGGCTCCGCGCTGACAAATATCGCCGAATGCTCAGTTGCGGGATTACTGACGGCGACGGAAAACGAATTGGCATCAGGTGTGGGCCGAATCCCCAAAGGCGCGTTCGTGGTCGTCGCCATGGGAAAGCTCGGCAGCCGCGAGATGACGGCAAGTTCCGATCTGGACCTCATCTTCGTCTATGACGCACCGGACGAAGCCGCTTCCGATGGCGCCAAGTCTCTGCCTGCCAGCATGTTCTACGCGCGGCTCGCCCAGCGCCTGATCGGCGCGCTGACGGTGCCGACGGGCGAAGGCACGCTCTATGACGTCGATATGCGGCTGAGGCCGACGGGCAACAAAGGGCCCGTCGCCGTGAGCCTCGAATCATTCTCACGCTACCATGCGACGGAATCTTGGACGTGGGAGAGGCTGGCGCTCACCCGCGCGCGGGTCATCGCTGGATCGCCGAACCTGGGAAGCAAGGTCGCCGCCGTCATCCGGGGGGCTCTCACCGCTGCGCCGGATCGCAAGAAGATCCTGACGGACGCCGCGGACATGCGCGCCAAACTCTTTTCGCAGTTTCCTGGCAAGGCACCATGGGATTTGAAGTTTGCCCGCGGCGGCTTGGTGGACATTGAGTTCATCGCGCAGACGCTTCAGCTATTGGAAGCCCACAGCGCCCCAATCGTGCTTCACAGCAATACGATCGGCGCGCTTAACCTTTTGGCGCAGGTCAAAGCTATCGCGGCGGAAGATGCTGTGACGCTTATGGCGGCGGCGGAGCTGGAACTCGCGCTCATGCAGGTGCTGCGCATCGCCGTGGATGGCGAGTTTGAAGCAGCTTCCGCCACGCCGGGCCTCAAGGGGCTGCTGACGCGGGCAGGAGTCGCCGAAAGCTTCGATGATCTTGAGGCAAAGCTCAGCAGCCTGCAGGCGCAGGTACGGGCGATCTTCGAAAAACGGATTTCAGCGCCGGCCTAGGGCACCAGCCGCTTGATCCATTCCGGCAGTGCGAAGCAGGCCGCGTGGACGGCCGGATTATAGTAGTCCGTCTTCAGCTTGGCCTTCTTGAACGCCGCTGCCGCCTTCTTGATCCCTGCGGGCGTGCCGAGCTTCGCGCTCTTACCCTTGCCGGCCCAGGAGAGCGCCATGAAGCCGCCGATGTACGTCGGCACCACGGTCAGATAGAGGCCTGACGACGGGAAGAACTCCGCCAGCTCGTTGAGCGCCTCGGTGATCTCCCAAGGCTGATAGAACGGCACGCCGGTCTGGAAGGTGGCGAAGCCGCCGGGCTTCAGCGCGTTCCGGACGCGGTCGTAGAAGGTCTCGCCGAACAGTGCCTTGCCGGGCCCCACCGGATCGGGACGGTCCGCGACAACAAGGTCGAAGCGGTTCTTGCTCTCCTTGCGGCCCAGATATTCGAAGGCGTCCGCCACCTCGAGCTTGAGGCGCTTGTCCTTGAACGCCTTGGCGTTGATCTCGCCGAAGTGCTTCTTGCACAGCTCGATCACCCGGCCGTCGATATCCACAAGAACGACCTCCTTGACGCCTCTGTGCTTCAGCGCCTCGTCGGCGATGGAGAGATCGCCGCCGCCCACGATCATGACGCGCTCGGCCTTGCCGTGCTCCAGAATCGGCAAATGTGTCAGCATTTCGGCATAGGCACTCTCATCGCGGGTGGTGATCTGGACGATGTCGTCCAGCGTCATGACGCGACCGTTGTTCGGCGTATCGAAGATCTTGATGCGCTGGTAGCGGCTCTTTTCGTCCGCCAACGGCTTGCCGCTGAGTTCCATAACCTGCGCGTAACCCTTGTGAAGACGCTCTTTGAAGCTGCTTGCGGCCATCGTCAGGCTCCTCGCTCAGAGACGAAACAAATTGGAAAGCGCGGCGTTTTAGGGCTGACGCGCCGCGCTGGCAAGCGCGGCGTCAGCACGCTCAAGCGGCGTGAGAGTTACAGAATGTGACAGCGCGAGCGCGTCTCGCTCGTCACACCGCTCGCAGAAAAATTACCTCGAGGGGACAAAATTTCTTGCATGTGCGAACGACAGCCCTATATTCCGTCTCGTTCCGGCGACGGGACAAAGCGGCGAGACGGCCTTCCGTCCGCCGCTTTCTTCTTAAAGGTGCGTCCGGAAGTCGTGAGGCCAAGGCGCTGGTGTCAACTCCAAGATGGGTAGGTGCCCGAAATGGCTAGACTGCAACTGGTATCCGCGAACAAAGTCGCAAGGGCTCCTCGCCCCCGCAATTCGGCGAGGCCTGTCGTTCTTCCCGCGAGGAACGACAATGATCCGGAAGAGTTCAAGGATCACTTCATTACCCGCAACGGCGTGACCTTTGCGGGCAGCCACTTGATTATCGATCTGTGGGAAGCCGAGGGTCTCGGCGACCGCGACCGAATCGAGCAGGCGCTGATCGACGCGGTGAAGGCGGCTGGCGCCACCTTGCTGCATATCCATCTGCACACCTTCTCGGATGGCGGCGGCGTCTCCGGCGTGGCGGTGCTGGCGGAAAGCCACATCAGCGTCCACACATGGCCGGAAAAGGGCTATGCGGCGTTCGACGTGTTCATGTGCGGCGACGCTGAGCCTCGCAAGGCGATGGACGTGTTCAAGGCGGCTTTCAATCCCGGCCGCATCGTCGTCGGCGAGCACAAGCGCGGCGTTCTCTAAGAACAGCCTTAGCGTGAATTAACCAAGGGGCGGGAATGGCGTGAAAAGCCGTTTCCGCCCTTTGTCTTGGAAACCACTCTTTTCCGTTTGACCCTTAATATCCGTTTACCGCCTGGAGGCGTGGCGGCATCGGAAAGGGGTGGAGAGCTTGCGCTACGACGCGGCGATCATCGGCGCGGGCGCGGACGGTTTGGCCGCGGCGGCGACGCTCGCCAAATCCGGTCTCAAGGTTATCGTGCTCGAGCGCAATGAGCAGCCGGGCGGCCGATGCATCACGCGGCAGTTTCACCCCGGTTATTTCGCGTCTCCCTTTTGCGATGAGTTGCCGCCAATTCCGGCGGAGATTTTCTGGTCCCTCGATCTGGCACGCCACGGCGCGATCTTCGTGCCGTCTCAGGTTTCGACCGGCCTGTGGTCCGACAGAGCGGTGAGCACCCGGCCAAGCGCAAACGACGCTCGCGCGGAGAGCAAAGCTTTTGCGGCAGCCGCGCTGAAGCTGGCCGAAACCCGGATCGCGCCGCAGAGAAAACGGCTCTTCGGCGCACGTTCGGCGGAAAAAGTCGATGAGTGGCCTGGGGATGCCTGGGCAACGCGATCTCTGACCGACGTCTTGGCCGCCAATTCTTCCAACCAAGACGTCATCGCGTTGGCAATGGCCGATGCCCTTCAGGGTCGGACGGCGCATCCGGACCTTATGGGGAGCGCTCTGCACCTTCTAAGTCCCGGCGCCGGCGGTTCCGGATTGGTGATCGGTGGGCTACAAAGCCTGACGAACGCGCTTGTCTCTGCCGCCGAGTCGGCCGGCGCGGAAATCTCCTGTGGCCTCGAAGTGACCGATGTGCGCCGCAAGAGTGGAAAAATCATAGGTGCGCGTTTAGCGGACGGTACGGAGATTGCGGCGCGGGCCATCATTTCCACGCTTGATCTCAAGCGAACGTTCTTGTCGCTTTTCGCGTGGAGCGATCTGCCCAAAGATGTCTCCAGCCATGTGGGATCATTCCGCATGGTGGGAAGCGCGGCGCGGCTTCTGTTTGCATTGGATCGCTTGCCGCAGAAGCCGTCCTTTGCCGAAGACGACTTGTTCGCCGGACCAATTCACCTCGAGCCCATGTCGAGCGAACGTGGTGCGGTTTATGCGATGTGGCGCGAAGGCGCGGTCGCAAAGAATCTGCCGATTTCGCTGCGCTTCATTTCCGCGACAGACCCGCGATCCTGCCCGGCGGGTGCTGCCACGATGACGGCAACGGTGGGCGGCGTTCCGGTTCGGCTTTTCGATGGTTCCTGGACACACGAGAAGCGGGACGCGCTGCGCGAGCAGGTGTTCGCCGCGATCGAACGCGTGCTTCCCGACGTCGCCGCATGTGTGCGTGCTTGTGACGTGATCGTCCCGCCCGATGTCGAAGATGCGCTGGGCTGCACCGATGGCGATCTGCGCGGCGGTGAGATCGCGTCCGACCAGATGCTCGGGTTTCGCCCCTGGTTCGGCTCCGCGCCGCCGCGAACGCCGATTGACGGGCTCTATCTCGCGGGCCCCTCGACATCTGCCGGCCTTTTGGGAACCTGCGCAGCCGGTGTTTTCGCCGGACGGGCGATTGTGGCCGATTTTGAGGCGGGCATTCTTAAATGAGTGCGCCTCGCTCCTACGACGCGATTGTGATCGGCGGCGGCGTAAGTGGCCTGATCGCCGCTGCCTATCTCGCGAAATCGCACAAGAAGGTGCTGTTGTTGGAGGCAGAGGACCGGCTCGGCGGACTCTGCGCGCCAGCAAATCTGGGCGACGGATTTTCCGCGGCGCGGGGCGCCCCAACTCTCTATGCGCTGGACCCTGTCGTCATCCGTGATCTCAAGTTCGCGCGGAGCGGCTTGCGCTTCCTGACGCGCGATCTTGCGATGGTCGGCCTGCGAAGCGACGGAAAACATATCGTCCTTTCCAGGGATGTTCACGACACGGCCGCCAGTATCGCTGTTCACTCCCCCAGCGACGCACAAGCATGGCCCCGCTTTCACAAGGAACTGTTTGAAATCGCGCGGGCCATGCGCCCGCGCTGGTGGGAAGCGCGGGGCGCCCTGCCGATGGGTGACGCATGTCGCTCGCTCGATACTATTGCCCGCACAAGTGCAACGGCATGGCTCGATTCCTGGTTTGAGAGCGAAACCCTTAAGGCAACGCTTTGTTTCGACGCCACGGCCGGGAGTGTTTCATCTCTTGAGCCGGCATCCGCATTGTCTCTGGTATGGCGCGCCGCGCAGGAAATGTCGGGCTTGCAGGGCGCGGTCATGATCCCGCAAGGGGGGATGACCGCGTTGACGGAAGTGCTGGTCAAAACAGCGACCGAAGTGGGCTGCGAACTGCGAACCGGCGTTCGCGCCACGCGCCTTATTCTCGATCAGGGCCGCGTCGCCGGCGTGCAGACCGAATCCGGCAGCGCATATTTCGCGCCCGTGGTCCTCTCCGCGACGCCACGCTATCAGACGCTTTCAGAACTGGCGCCGCGAGAAGCCTTGAGCATCGGATATGGCGATGCTCTCGAGCGGCCGATATCCCCGCTGACCGAAGCTTGCATCGTAATGAAGCTTCGCAGCGCGCCTGCTTTCGGCGGTATAGCGGTGCCGCTCGCCAGCCGTTTCATCCTCGCCGAGAAGCCGGAGGCGTACATCGCTGCAGAAATGACATCTCGTGGCGGGGCCATTCCCGATGAGATTCCGATGGAATTCGTGATACCGACATGGATGGATTCGTCTCTTGCGCCGCCGGGGCAGCACATTCTTTCCGTGATTGCTCGTCCTCTCCCGCTCTTGCGGTTCGAAGAGCGGGCTGGGCTTAAAACGCTCGTGGCTGCGCGCGTTGTCGCTGCTCTCGAAAAGTTTATGCCTGGCATCTCACGTGAGATTTCGGATATCGAGGTTTTTTCGCCTGGCGTTGCTGGATATCCAATAAGGGTGCCGTCGATGCTTGCCGATGCAGCGCATCGCATCGAAACGCCCATCGAAGGACTTTTCCTCTGCGGAGCGGGCGCAGAGGCCGTTCCCGCTATCTCGGGACGAGCAGCGCGCATCGCGGCATCATTTGCCATGAAAGGCGGGCGATGAGCAGCATTCCGAAAATTCGCCCCACGCCTTTCCACGCACGGGCTGCGTCCCAAAATTCCTTCAATCGCTGGACGTCCCGCAATGGCTTCACGCTCGCGAAGGACTATGGCGATGCCCAGGCCGAAGCGCTTGCGGCACGAACGAGCGCTGTGCTCATCGATATTTCTTGGCGCTGGCGCGTGGCTTTTGAGGGGGCGAAAGCTGCGGAGTGCCTTGCCCGTCTGGTGACCAAAAACGCCAATGCTCTGATACCCGGTCAATCATTGAAGGCGCTTTGGCTCAACGATGGCGGCGCCGTGCGGGGTGCCGGTGTTGTAGCGCGTTATGCCAGCGATCAGTTTTTGGTCGCTTCCGCAGGGACCGATGCAGCGTGGTTCGGCAAGGCGGTGCGGCCATTCGATGTCTCTCTCAGGGATCTTACCGAGCAGGATGGGGGACTTGCGATCATCGGTCCTTATGCGGAGGCGATCTTGCAAGCGGCGGGGCTGAGCGGTGACTTGGCACCGTTGAATTTTCGAAAGCTGTTCTGGCGCGGTCTTGATGTGACGTTGTCACGATGGGGCGAGCAAGACGGCTTCGAAATCTGGTGCAAGGCCGATGACTGTTTTGTGCTGTGGGATCGGCTGATACGCGCCGGCGAATCTTTCGGAATTCGCGCGGCCGGAAGCGATGCCGCCGACATCCTGGACATCGAAATGGGTGTGCCTCGTCCGGATCGGGACTATCGCGCCGCGAAGGATGATTTCGGACGGGCGCCGTTACCGGAATCTCTCGGTCTGGAGGGCTTGATCGACGAAGGGCATCTTGGCTTTAACGGCCGAAATGCTTCGCTCGACGCGCGTTCAGCCGCAAACTTTGCATTGGTCGGTGTCGCGATCGACAGTGAGATTCCGGCGCCGTTCTCGCCGCTTTCCCGGTCGGGGCGTTCCGTGGGCAAGACTTTGACTTCCATGCACTCGCCGTTGCTCCGGCGCGCGATTGCTTTGGCGCATGTCGAAAAATCAGTGGCGGCAGTCGGCGAGGAATTCTCCGTCGCATTACCTCTTTCGTTGGACCATTCCGAAAATCGCAATGTTGGGGGCCATGTTGCCGCGCTGCCTTTCGTGACGCTTCCTGAATCGGAAAAGGGCTGAAAAAGAACGCTAAGAGAACCTGTTAACAACAAAACCATGTCGGATGTGGGGTGTTATCGCCTTCGCCCTCTCTCTATGATTGGATCCGCTATTGGGGGCTTTTTGAGAGCGCATCATGAATAAAGTTACGCCTGTTCCCGGCTTCGCGCCGCCCGCGTTCGTGGAATCCGCGCGCGTGGAATTCAACGCGTTCCGCAAGGCACATCCCGATCTCAAATATATCGACGTCGTTCTGTCGGATGTGATCGGCATTCTGCGCGGCAAGCGCATGCCGATCGGGGAAGCCGCCAAGCTTTTCGAGTGCGGCATGCAGATCCCCCACTCCATCTATCTGATGGACGCCAATGGCGAGATGACCAATCCGCTCGGCCGCGGCTATGGCGACGGCGACCCAGACGGCACCGCGTGGCCGATTCCGAAAACACTCTCCCGCGTGTGGGACCAGGGTGCTCCGCGCGCGCAAATGCTCATGACCTTGCGCGATGAAAATGGCGTTCCCGATCCCGCCGAACCGCGGGCCGCGCTGGAGCGGGTGCTGGAACGATTCGCATCGCTCAAGCTGACGCCTGTCTGTGCGCTGGAATTGGAGTTCTACCTGATCGACCGCGCGCGCGATGCGACCGGCGCGCCGCAGCCGCCGCTCGATCCGCGTTCCGGCGCGCGGGAGAAAACCGCGTCCGTTTACGGCATCGACGATCTGGATCGCTATGAAACATTTCTTTCCGCGCTGACGCAGGCGGCGGAAATCCAGAACGTGCCGATGAGCGCAACCAGCAAGGAATACGCACCGGGCCAGTTCGAAGCAAACCTCCGGCACCAGGTCGATGCGCGAGCGGCCGCCGACCATGCGGTGTTCCTGAAGCAGATCGTGAAGGCCGCCGCGCGCTCCGCCGGGTTCGAAGCGAGCTTCATGGCGAAGCCTTATGTCGATCGCGCCGGAACGGGTTTGCACATCCACTTGAGCCTCATCGATGAGAAGGGCCGCAACGTTTTCGACAATGGCAGCGTAGAGGGATCGGAAACCTTGCGTCATGCCATCGCCGGTCTGCAGACACTCATGCCGGAGTCCATGGCGCTGTTTGCGCCCAACGTGAATTCCTACCGCCGCTTCCAGCCGGACATGTTTGCGCCGGTGAACCGCCGCTGGGGTGTGAACAACCGGTCCGCGGGATTGCGCGTGCCGGTTGGACCGGGCGATGCGCGCCGCATCGAGCATCGTGTTGCCGGCGCGGATGCCAATCCCTATTTCGCGCTGGCTGCCGTGCTGGCAGGCGTTCACTACGGGCTGACAGTGAAGCGCGATCCTGGTCCTGCCGCCGTCGGCAATGTTTCCCGCGAGCCGGATATGGCGCTGCCGTTTTCCATCGACGACGCGCTGAACCGCCTCGAAGCGGCTCCGGCGCTAACGTCTTACCTCGGCGAAGAAACGGTGACCCTATACCGCGAGACGAAGCGCATTGAAGCGCAACGTTTGCGCCGCATCATCACGACGCCGGAATACGACTGGTATTTATAGGCCGCCGGCGCCGGTACCATCGGACTTGTCGTCCACACCGAACGCAACCTGCAGATCTTCCCGCTGCATGCCGTCAACGTCGCCTGCGTCTTTCGTCTCGCCGCGCAACGGCGTTTCCTCGACTGGCTCCGTTGGCGCGGCGGCAGGCGCCGCATTGGTGACACGCTGTTTGAGCATTAGGTCGAATCCATCGGCATTCGGCGCGGTCGAGAATTCCACGTCCTTGCTTGCCACGATGGTTGCGGTGTCGCCGTTGATCTGCGTTCCGGCGATCCAATCCGGCGCACTGCGCTGAACGTCGGCGATCAATGCTGCGTCCGCTTTTCCGTCGAATTGCAAAGTGATCTCGTTGGAACCGGTGTCCACATGCGAATCCTTCAGCGCGAGCCTGTGGAAATGCATGGTCAGATCGGGACTACGTTCGGCCACATCCAGCGATGCGACCTGCGTTGCCGGATGATTTCCGTCGAAGATCCCCGACAGATCGATCCGCGGCAGATCCAGACTGTCGCAACCGGCCATAAGGGCGGCCGCGGAAAAGGCAACGGCAAGGAACACTGCACGACTGTGCGAACGCATGGTGGTCACCAAGTTTGCAGTCGAAGTCTCGTTAACCGCGGTTAACCAGAAGTTAATTTGAGGTGGCCCGGGGCAAACGAAGCTCCGCGATCGTACCTTCGCCGTGCTTGCTGCCGATCTGCACAACGCCGTGCATCCGCCTGGCGAGGGCGTTGCAGATCGCAAGGCCAAGCCCGCTTCCGGTCGTCGCGCCGGAGCGGTCGAAACGGGTGAACGCGCCGCCCGCCTTTTCCATTTCCACCGGCGAGAAGCCCAAGCCGTTGTCGCGGACGCTCACGATAACGACGTCGTTTTCACTGCGAAGCTGGATGCGTACCGCGCCATTGTCCTGCGTGTACTGGAGCGCGTTGGTCAGAAGATTGGCGAGGATGCGCTTCACGGCAAGCGCATCGGCCAGCGCCATCGCACAATCAGGCAACGCGACGGTGAGCTTGATCCGCCGCAGGAACGCGCGGCCGGCCGCGTCCGCGATCACGCCGCGCGCAACGGCGGCGATGTCGATGACATCAATGTCAAGACGATGGCGGCCGGCTTCCATGTCCGCGAAATCGAGGATGTCGCCGATCTTGTCATGCAGCGACCGGCCTGCCGCGTTGATGTCGCGCGCATACTCCACATATTTCGGATGGCCCGGCGCGCCAAAAATGCCGCGCTCGATCACCTCGGAAAATCCGATGATTGCGTTCAGCGGTGTGCGCAACTCGTGGCTCATATGGCCGATGAATTCGGTCTTGGCGCGATTGGCTTCGATGGCTCGGCGTTCCGCTTCCGCAAGGCGGATGCGCAGTTTCACTTCGTCGGGCTTCACCGAGCGCAAATTCTTCATGGCTTCGGACGTGCGTGCCCGCTTCTCGAATTCGCGGACGAAGACCACCGCCAGTCCCGCGCCGGCCAGTGACGGGCCGAAGATCAGGAAGAAATAGAGCGGCAGCGTGCCGTACCAGGCACCCAGCGCTTCACCTGTTTGCACCGATGCGCCCACGCTGGCCGACCAGTTCGGCACCGGCGAGAGGGCGACGAGGCGGTGCTCATCCGGCAGATCGATGACGCGCGCTTCCGGCGCGCCGGTGGCCAGCGCGGCGACCGGCGGAATGTCTTTCCAGCCGCTGCCGAGTGCGAGAAGTTCGCCGTCGCGCGTGGCGATCACCGTCTCCTGCATGCTCGCGGGTTGCACGATGGCGTGCATGTCGAGCTGCATGGCGACGATCTTCTCACCGGTCGTGAACGCAATCACGGTCGTCAGGCCGTCGCGGCTCGGCACGATCGCGCGATGGCGCAGCGCATCCGCCCATGCGGTCGCGGGCAGCGGGAGGAAGGCGCTGGGATTGCTCTTCATTTCGTAGAGCAACTGGCCGCTGCGCGAGAGGATCGCGATATTGCGGAGCGCTTTGCCACCCACTTCTGACAGCACAGCCGAGGTTTCGGCCGTCTCTGTAGAATTGGCGAAGGCCGAACCGAGCGCCACATAGCGTTCCAGCGTGGCCGCGAAGTCGGTTGCGATCTCGGCCGAGCGGCGCGATTCCAGATAGGCCGCCTGGTCGAGGGCGCGGCTGCGGTCCAGCCGCATCTGGATGGCGGCGGCGGAGGCGAAGCTTCCGGCGATGAGAACGACAGACAGGAATGCAATCGTGCGGACGTTGCGCGTCAGTTTTCCGAGCACGCCCGGCGCGGAATGCGTCAGGGTTCCGGTCGATCCGTGGGCTGCCCGCGCTTGCGCCATGTTATGCGCTCTGCGCACCCCGACTGATTCGTTTCACACCGATGATACGAATCGCAGAGTCCGTGTCGAATATTATCCCAACATTTTCGAGGCGACCTCGAACATGTTGGCCGACACATTGGGCAGTTTCAGCGCCGCTTCCAGCTCCGCTTTCATCAGCTTTTGGCGGGTTTCGTCGTAGCGCCGCCAGTTCTCAAAGGCACCGGCCATGCGGGCGGCGACCTGCGGATTGATCGAGTCCAAAGCGCGAACGGTCTCGCCGAAGAGCCGGTAGCCCGCGCCGTCCTTGCTGTTGAAGCGCAGATGATTGCCCGCGAAGGCGCCGATGAGGGCGCGCACGCGATTGGGATTTCGCATGTCAAAAGCCGGATGCTTCATCAGCGCGCGGACGTGCTCCACGGTTTGGGGAAGGGGCGAGCCGGCCTGCAGGCCCATCCATTTGTCGAGTACCAGCGGGTTGGTTTTGAAGCGGTCATGGAAGTGATCGAACGCGGCCTGGCGCTTGAGCGAGGCCATGCGGGTGAGCGCGGCGAGACCGGCGATCATGTCGGTCATGTTCGTCGCTTTGCGGTAATGCACATCGGCTAGTGTGGCGGCGGCTTCGTCGTCCGCCGATGCCAGATAGCGCAGCAGCACATTGCGCAGCGCGCGGCGTCCGGCGGGCTTCGCATCCGGCGAAAATTCGCCGGCGCTGTCGAGCGAATTGTAGAGGCGCTCGATGGTGTTGCCGTGCGCGGCCTGCACGGCGCGGATCAGCGCGACGCGGGCGGCGTTGATGGCGTCGGGATCCGCGGGCGTCAGTTTGAGCGCGATCTCGCTTTCCAGCGGCGGCACCAGCATCTGCGCCGCGAAGGCGTGATCGTCGTCGGCATGGATGAGAACTTCGCCGACGGCTTCCAGATAAATTGGGTCGGCCTTCGGCGCGGCGCCGGATTTTGCGGCTCCTGCCATTTCCAGAAGCAGTTCGGTGGCGAGTGCCTGGCTGGCTTCCCAGCGATTGAAGGCGTCGGCATCGTGGCCCATCAACTCGGCGCGCGACTTGCGGTTCATCGGCGCTTTGAAATGCGCCGGTGCGGAGAAGCGGCGGCCCATCGAAAGCAGCGGCGGTTCAGCCACATCGACGAAGGTGAAGGTCTGCTGCGCGCCAGTGAGTTCCAGCACGCGCTCCTCGGGACCGGCGGCGTTCTCGCCTTCCAGCGTCAGCGGCAAGGCGCGGCCGCTTTGGCCGACGAGGCCAAGACGCACCGGAATGTGCATCGGCTTTTTCTCCGGCTGGCCGGGCGTCGCGTAGAGCGACTGTGTCAGCGTCAACGCATAGGTTTTCTTCGCGGCATCGTAATGGCCATTGGCTTCGATGGTCGGCGTGCCGGCCTGGCGGTACCAGAGACGGAACTGCGTGAGATCGCGGCCTGAAGAGTCTTCGAAACATTTCACCCAGTCTTCGACCGTGGCCGCTTCGCCGTCATGGCGCTCGAAATACAGATCCGTCGCCTTGCGGTAGCCTTCGTCGCCGACCAGCGTCTTCAGCATGCCGATGACTTCCGAGCCCTTCTCGTAGATCGTCGCGGTGTAGAAATTGTCGATCTCGATATAGCTCTGCGGCTGCACGGGATGCGCGAGCGGGCCTGCGTCTTCCACAAACTGGCGCATGCGCAGCATCTTCACGTCTTCGATGCGCTTCACCGGGCGGGAGCGTTCGTCGGCGGAGAAATTCTGGTCGCGGAAAACGGTGAGGCCTTCCTTCAGCGAAAGCTGAAACCAGTCGCGGCAGGTGATGCGGTTGCCGGTCCAGTTGTGGAAATACTCATGGGCCACAACGCTTTCGATGCGGCCATAGTCGTCATCGGTCGCGGTCTCGGGGGAGGCGAGCAGGAGCTTGTCGTTGAAAACGTTGAGGCCCTTGTTCTCCATCGCGCCCATGTTGAAGGTCGAGACGGCGACGATCATGAAGATGTCCAGATCGTATTCGCGGCCATAGGTTACTTCATCCCACCTCATCGAACGCTTCAGCGAATCCATCGCATAGGCGACGTTCGGCTCATTGCCGTGTTCGACATAGATGGCCAGATCCACCTTGCGGCCGGACATGGTGGTGAAGCTGTCGCGCAGCACGCCGAGGTCACCTGCGACCAGCGCGAAGAGATAGCAAGGCTTCTTGAACGGATCGTTCCACACCGCGAAATGTTTGCCGCCGGGAAGATCGCCGTTGTCGATCAGATTGCCGTTCGACAGCAGCACCGGATATTTCGCTTTGTCCGCCTCTATGCGCGTGGTGTAGATCGCCAGATTGTCGGGGCGATCGAGGAAATAGGTGATGCGGCGGAAGCCTTCCGCTTCGCATTGTGTGCAGAAGATGTCGCCCGCCTTGTAGAGGCCGGAGAGCGCGGTGTTGGCCGCCGGCGAAAACTCCGTGACGATGTTGAGCGTGAAACGTTCCGGCACATTCGGAATCGTCAGCGTCGTGTCGTCTTTCTTGTAGTCGGACTCCGGCAGCGCTTTGCCGTTCACGGTCACGGACACCAGCGCCAGATGCTCGCCGTTCAGAACCAACGGCGCACCTGCTGCACCCTGGCGCATCACTTCGCTTATCGCGGTGACGCGCGTTTTTTCCATGTCGAGGTTGAAGGTGAGGGCGATCTCCGCGATGCGGTAATCGTTCGGGCGGTAGTCCTTGAGATGAATGGCGTGCGGTTCTTCGGTGCGCATGGTTTTTCCTGTGTTCTTGGCTGCGGTATAGCGCGGATTGACCGGTGCCGTTGAAATCGTTGAGGAATTTTGCCGGATTTCGATCAAGTCTTTGAGGCTAAACGAAAATCGCCTGAAGGTTGATCTGCGATTTTTTGCTTCGCCCCGGCGCAATTCTCTAGATTTTGTGGGTGCCGGGCCGTGCGCCATTTGAATTTCAAATAATGGGGCCGAGCCCCTTCCCAATTTTCCAAAACCAAACCTGTCATAGCCTGCACGATGGCAGGCCATGACAGAGGGTAATGATGGGAGAACCGTTAGCCCGGTTCAGGCTAGAACAAATATAGAACGAACCATGAAGGAAGGTCAAGCGCCGTCTAGAAAAGG
>JANWJQ010000004.1 GCA_025451875.1 Rhizomicrobium sp. | reverse complement strand
TTTTTCAGGACCGGGAACATCATGAGCAGCAACCAGCTCGATCAGGAAACCAGCCCCTATCTGCTTATGCACAAGGACAACCCGGTGCACTGGCGCCCCTGGGGCCGCGAGGCGTTCGACGAAGCGCAGGCGAGCGGCAAGCCCATCCTGCTGTCGATCGGCTACACCGCCTGCCACTGGTGCCATGTGATGAACCACGAAAGCTTCGCCGATCCCGAGACCGCGGCGCTGATGAATGAGCAGTTCATCAACATCAAGGTCGATCGCGAAGAGCGTCCCGATATCGACCAGACTTATCAGGCCGCAATCGCACTGATGGGCGGGCAGGGCGGATGGCCGCTTACGGTTTTCCTGCAGCCCAATGGCGAAGCCTTTTTTGCCGGCACCTATTTCCCGCCCGTGGCGCGTTCCGGCCAGCCCGCGTTCCAGACCGTGCTCAACGATGTCGTCAGCCTCTACAAGGATCGCGGCGATGAAGTCGCGCAGGCCGGCGCCGCCAACCGCCAGCAACTTCTGGATCTATGGGCCCGCAACAACCGCATTCCGCTTTCCGCCGCGCCGCTGGATGAAGCCGCCACCCGCATCGGCCAGAAATACGACATCTTTTTCGGCGGCATGACCGGCACGCCGAAATTCCCCAACACCGGACTCGTCGAGCTTCTATGGCGCGCCTATCTGCGCAGCGGCATCGCGCAGTTCCACGTGCTGGTGCAGACCACGCTCTCCAACATGTGCATGGGCGGCATCTACGACCACATCGGCGGCGGCTTTGCACGTTATTCCACGGACGAGCGCTGGATCGTGCCGCACTTCGAAAAGATGCTCTACGACAACGCGCTGATGATCGACGTCCTCACGCTTGTCTGGCAGTCGAGCCGTCTTCAGCTCTATCGCGACCGTATCGAAGAAACGGTCGGCTGGGTGTTGCGCGAGATGATGACCGAAGGCGCGTTCGCGTCCAGCATCGACGCGGACTCCGACGGCGAAGAAGGCAAATTTTATCTTTGGACCGAAGCGGAGATCGACGCGGCGCTGGCCGGCACCTTCGCGCAGAAGTTCAAGGAAGTCTTCAGCGTGACGCGCGACGGCAATTACGAAGGCAAGAATGTTCTGAACCGGCTTGGTCCGAATGTGAACTATCCGTTGCCCGAGGCCGATCAGGCGCTGATCAACAAGCAGAAGCAGATGCTCTTTGCCGAACGCGCCAAGCGCACCGCGCCTGTGCGCGACGACAAGGTGCAGGCCGACTGGAACGGCATGATGATCGCCGCGCTGGCGAACGCCGGCATGGTGTTCCGCAAGACCGAATGGACGATGGCCGCGGTGCGCGCCTTCGAATTCGTCGAGAAAGCGCTGGGCGACGGCGATCGTCTCAGCCATTCCTGGCGCGCCGGCAAGCGCGGCAAGTTCGGATTCGCGGAAGACTACGCGCACATGGCGCGCGCGGCACTGATGCTTTGGGAATCCACCAACGATCCGCGCTATCTGGCCCGCGCCAAGGCGTGGGTGCATACGCTGAACGAACATTATTGGGATATGCAGAACGGCGGCTATTTCAACACATCTGACGATTCCGACGAGCTGCTTGGACGCCCGCGCTCGGTTTACGACCAGGCGATGCCCTGCGCCAACGGCATCATGCCCGCGCTGCTGTCGAAGCTTTTCCTCATCACGCTCGATCCCGGCTATCGCGACCGCTGCAACGCCATAATCGACGCCTTCACCGGCGATATGGCGCGCGCCTATATCTCCATGGGCTCCTTCATCAACAGCCTGGAGAATGTGGCGGCGGGACTTCAGATCGTCATCGTGGGGCCGCTCACCAATCCCAAGACGCATGAACTCGTCAGCGCGGTTGTGGGCCGCAGCCTTCCCAATCGCATGCTGATCATGGTCGATCCGGCGCAGGAACTGCCTGTCGGCCATCCGGCGCATGGCAAGACCATGGTTGGCGGCGTGCCGACGGCCTATATCTGCCAACGCATGACCTGCGAGCAGCCCATCACCAATCCGGTGACATTGTCGCAGTCGCTGCAGCTTCCGCCGCAACAGATCATGCCGCAAATGCCGCGGCAGCCTGCGAACATGCGGCCAAACTAATGTTGGGGTGAATGCGCCCTTGGCGCTGATGCGCCGAAGCCGCTAACCTTGCTGGAGAGATCCGGCAGGAAGGACCGCGCATGGCAGGCCAAGACATCACGATCAAAACAGCCGATGGCGCGATGGGCGGCTATCTGGCGAAGCCTGCATCCGGGCGCGGACCGGGGCTTGTCGTCATCCAGGAGATCTTCGGCGTCAACAAGGTGATGCGCGATCTGGCGGACGGTTTCGCCGCGCGCGGCTATTTTGCGCTGGCGCCCGATCTGTTCTGGCGCATCCAGCCGGGCGTGCAGATCACCGACAAGACCGATGCCGAATGGAAGCAGGCCTTCGACCTGATGAACAAATTCGATGCCACCAAGGGCGTCGAAGACATCCAGGCGACGATCAAGACCCTGCGCGATACCGAAGGCTGCACCGGCAAGGTGGGTGCGGTCGGATACTGCCTCGGCGGCCAACTCGCTTATCTGACTGCCGCGCGTACCGATATCGATGCGTCCGTCGGCTATTACGGCGTCAATCTGCAGAACCTTCTGGGCGAAGCGCAAAAGATCAAGAAGCCGTTGATGCTGCACATCGCCGGCAAGGACCAGTTTACGCCGCCGGAGGCGCAGAAGCAGGTTATCGACGGGCTGAAGGGCAACGCCCATGTCGCCATCCATGTCTATCCGGAGATGGACCACGCCTTCGCCCGTGTGGGCGGCGCGCATTACGACCATGCCAATGCCGAGCTGGCGAACGGCCGCACCGCGACCTTCTTCCGCCAGCATCTGAGTTAAGCCGCCGTTAGACCGCACTCCTTAATTTGACCACGGTTTTTGGCTTGAAGGACCGCCGGGCACTTCGGCGGCAATGGCGTTGAGCGAGCGTATCGAACCCGAATTCATCGATCCTGCGTTGCCGATCGAAAACGCTGTGGCGGAAGAGCGCGTGGACGCAGCGCGCGAAGCCACCGGCTACAAGATCAAGAACGGCGCGCTCGCGCTGCGCAAAACGGTTTTCGGCTGGATCTCCCGCCACGAAGGTTCGCTCAGCGCTGTCTCGATGATCGGCGGCTTTGCGATCGACAATGTCGCCTATCGCCGGATCGATCTGCCGAACACCCAGGCACTGTTCATCGGCTATCTTACCGTGTCGGGCCTTTGCATCATCCTGCTGCACATGCTCGCCACGCGGGCGCGCGCCGGAAAGCCGATGCCCAAATGGCATTCGGCGCTGCCGATGGCGACGCAGTTCACGCTCGGCGCGCTGTGGAGCGGGTTTCTCATCTTCTACTCGCGTGGCGCGGTGCTCACCGAATCCTGGCCGTTCATGCTGGTGCTCGTCGCCATCTTCATCGGCAATGAGGTGTTCAAGAAATATCATTCGCAGTTGGTGTTCACCTCGATCCTCTACGCCTTCGCACTGTTCTCCTATTTCATCGTCACCGTGCCGATCTTCACCCACACGGTCGGTCCCTTCACTTTCCTGATTAGCGGATTGCTGGCGTTCAGCGTCTTCCTGATCTTCCTGCGCGTCGTGCGCTGGGCAGGACAGGAGCAATGGCGCAGCGCAAGGCTGCAAGTGATGGGCGGCGCGTTTCTTGTCTATGCCACGCTGACCGCGTTCTACTTCACCGGCACGCTGCCGCCGCTGCCGCTCGCGCTCGCCGACAAAGGCGTTTTTCATTTCGTGAAGCGGGTGGGGGATGTCTATCAGGCTGAGGGCGAGCCACAGGGCTGGCTCACGCGCTTCGGCAAGCCGCCGGTGCTGCACATCGCGCCGGGCCAGCCGGTCTATGTCTACAGCGCAGTGTTCGCGCCCATCAAACTATCGACGACGATCATCCACCGCTGGCAGCACTATAACCGCCTCCGCAGCAAATGGCAGACGATCAGTACCGTCTCCTTCACGATCAATGGCGGGCGCGACGGCGGCTATCGCAACTACACGATCCAGCACAAGGTTTGGGACGGTGACTGGCGCGTCGATGTGAAGAACGCCGACGGCCGCATCATCGGGCGCATTCCCTTTCACATCGAGACTGTGCCGCAACCCGTTACGTCAATACCCGTCACTTTGAAGTGACGCCCGCCAGCGGCCGCACATCCTCCACCAGATGCACCAGAACCTTGCCGGGTTCTTCGATCTGCATCATGTGCGCGGAGTCTTCGAACCAGATCAGCTTCTTCACCGGCGCATGGACATGTTCGAACCATTTGGCCGTCACATTGGCCGATACGGTCTCATCATGGCGTCCGTTGAAGATGATGATCGGGCATTTGAAATCGGTGACCTTGGTGAAATCCGCCTTGATGAACTCCGGCAAGAGATTCCCCAGCGACAATTCCGAGCCCTTGCCGATGGCCTTCAAATCGGCGTCGGTATAATCCGGCGAAAGCTCCGTGGCGTTGTAGTAATAATCGTAGCTATCGCGGCCCCAGCTCAGCCCGCCATATTTCACCGACCAGTTGCGTTCGATATTGATCTTGGCGAGCGGCACCGAACCATCCAGGTTCGGATAGGGCGCAATGCCTTCCAGTTCCTTGATCGCCTGTTTGTCGTTCGCGGCTTTCGCGCCGGCGAGCGCGGCTTCATAACTGTCGCGTTCGCTGGCGCGTGAATCGATCATCTGGCCCATGCCGATATAGGCGTAGAGCCATTCGGGACGCGTTTGGGCCAGATGCAGGCCGAGGAACGAGCCCCAGCTGTGGCCAAGCACGAAGATCTTGTCCTTGTGATATTTGCTGCGCAGGTACTGGACGAGTTCTTCACTGTCCTTTTCCATGCGATCGACATTCACCGTCGGTGCGAGCGTCGCCGGGTCGTTGGCATTGTAGGTTTTTCCCGAGCCGCGCTGATCCCATTGCACGACGGTGAAGTAATCTTCCCACGGATTCTGGAAGGTCCAGCTTGTCGGCATTTCCGGTGCGCCTGGTCCGCCATGCAGAAACAGCAGGATCGGATTATCGCGATTGCGTCCGCGAATGGTGATCCACTGCTTGATACCGCCGATGGTGATTTCCATCTGCTGATCGATGCCGTTGGGCGAAACCACTTTCTGCAGGTCGCGAATAATCGCGCGCGCATGGTCCTGGGTGAAAGGTGGCCTGGTGTCAGCGGCATGCGCGGCAATGGGAGTGGCAAGCGCGAGGGCGGCAATCAATCGGCCATACATGGGCGGTTCCATTTTCGGGTGATCTATCGATCAGCGTCACATAAGCGCTAAAGTGCCAAATGACTCTATGAAACAGCCATGCAGATAATGGCCATCCGGCTTGCAGGCGCCGCGCGACCACTCTGGAGACAATCATGAAGGCGATCCGAATTCACCAAACCGGCGGGCCGGACGTTCTGCGTTATGAAGATGTCGAGCTTCCGCCCCCAGCCGCGGGCCAGGTGCGAGTGCGCCATACCGCCATCGGCGTGAACTTCATCGATACCTATCACCGCTCCGGCCTCTACAATTTGCCGTTGCCGACCGGACTGGGCAGTGAGGCCGCTGGCGTTGTCGAGGAATTGGGTGACGGGGTCGCAACGCTGAAGAAAGGTGATCGCGTCGCCTATGCGGGCGCGATCGGCGCTTATGCGGAAGCGAACAACGTTCCTGCCGACAAGCTGGTGAAGCTGCCCGCTGGCGTGTCCGATGAAGTCGCCGCTGCCGCACTGCTCAAAGGCATGACGGTGCAATATCTGCTGACGCGCACCTATCCGGTGAATCCTGGCGAGACGATTCTGTTTCACGCGGCGGCGGGCGGCGTCGGCCTGATCGCAGGGCAATGGGCGAAATATCTGGGCGCCACGGTGATCGGCACCGTCGGCTCCGATGACAAGGTCCAGCTCGCCAAAGACAATGGCTGCGATCACGTTCTCAATCTCGCCAAGGATGATTGGGTCAAGCGCGTTCGTGAATTCACGCGCGGCGAGGGCGTGCCCGTCGTCTATGACAGCATCGGCAAAGCGACATGGGACGGCTCGCTTGATTGCCTTGCCGTGCGCGGCATGATGGTGACCTTCGGAAATTCCAGCGGTCCGGTGCCGGCTTTCGAGCCGGGAATTCTCGCAGGCAAAGGCTCGCTCTATGTCACCCGGCCGACATTGGGCAGCTACACGCGCAACGCCGAAGAGCTGCAGGAAACCGCTGACGATCTTTTCGCCGTACTCGCATCGGGCGTGGTGAAGATTCAGATCAACCAGCGCTTTAAACTCAGCGAAGCCGCCAAGGCGCACGAGGCCTTGCAGTCCCGCAAGACAACGGGCGCGACGATCCTGCTGCCCTGATTATTCGGCTGCGTTGACGATCGGCGACGAATTGTCGTTGCGCAGATAGATCGAGCGCTTCGGCCGCGCCATCACCCGCTGCACCATCGGCACGAAAGCCTCGAGCGGCATCGTGTCGTAATTGGGATCGAAGGCGTTCTGGTCGTGCCGCGCGCAGAACATCGCCGTCTTCTCGAAATTCGGATGGCCGCGGAACTGGTCGCGCATGTTCCGGTCGAGGCCGAGATAATGGAAGAAGTAATAGCCCTGGAAGATGCCGTGGTGATGCAGCATCCACCAATTGTCCTCCGACACGAAGGGCCGCAGCACCGTCGCGCCGAGTTCGGCATGATTGGACGAGGCGAGAATATCGCCCATGTCGTGCAATAGCGCGCAGACGACATATTCCTCGTCCATGCCGTCGCGATGGGCGAGCGTTGCCGATTGCAGCGAATGCTCCAGCCGGTCCACGGCGAAGCCGCCGCAATCGCCTTCCAGCATTTTCAGATGCGCGATGACGCGGTTGGGCAGGTCGCGATTGAAGCCGGCGGAGGCCTGCGCGATTTTCATCCAGTCTTCCTGGGTGCCTTCGGCCATTGCCTTGAACTGGGCGCGGTCGCTGGGATGTTCGGTCATGGGAAGGCTCCTCGATAAGCTGTGGCAATTCTCCGCCGGGATGTGCGCGGGGTCAATTGCATCGGGCCGCGCTCTGTGCTGCCTTGGCGGCGCGAACTTCGGGGATTTCCAAGGCATGAACACGCGCGAAAAGCTGGAAGACGCGTTCGAATCCGTCCTCTTTGCCAGCCGCTGGCTGATGGCGCCGTTCTATCTGGGCCTGGTCGTGGCGCTTCTGGCGCTCATGGCCGAATTCATCAAGACGATCCTGGAGGTTCTTCCGGGCATCGTGGAGTTGAGCGAGGCTTCGGCCGTGGTCTGGGTTCTGACCCTGATCGACCTGTCCCTGGCCGCGAACCTGCTGCTGATGGTGATCTTCTCGGGCTACGAGAACTTCGTGTCGCGCATGTCGGTGAGCGCCGAACATCCCGACCGGCCGACCTGGATGGGCAAGATCGATTTCTCCAGCATGAAGCTGAAGCTCATCGCCTCCATCGTGGCGATCTCGGCCATCGAGCTGCTGAAGGCCTTCATGTCGATCCGCACTTACAGCGACCGCGACCTGATGTGGCTGGTGGCCATCCACATGACCTTCATCGTTTCCGGCGTGCTGCTGGCGATCATGGACTGGATCACCGAACGCGGCGAAGTGCCGGACGGCCGCCGCGAACATGGCGCGCCGGAGCATCCCGGTCACTAGGCCAAACGAAATTCGCCGCTCTCGACCTTCCGCGCCAGGGCGGCGGCGGTTTCCTGCGCGTTCATCGCGCCGGCATCGAAAGCATGTTTCTCCAGTGCGCCAAGATCGGAGAATTGCCGGAACAACTCGCGCACCGGGCCCTCGGCTTTCAGCCCGTGCGTGCCACGCTGCCGAACGCGCGCGAAGGCAATGTCCGCATCGGCGGGACGCAACACGGCGTAATGCAGCGCGATGTTCTTCGCGGCAGCAGCTTGGCGATAAGGCGCCAAGAACCACGGCCCGACGATGCCATCGACAAGAGTGAAATAGCCGCCGGCGGCATAACCGCAGGCCGCGCCGGCGATGACATTCGTCACCACTTCGTTCTGCTTCTGCGATTCCGGCAGCCACGGCAGCACATAGCCGCTCTTGATGTAGCGGTCGTAGAAATCGTCGGTGTGCAGATGCACGGCAGGCGTTTCGCTCTGCCGCGCCAGAATATCCGCAACGGTGGATTTCCCCGCGCCCGGCGGTCCGGTCAAAATAAGAATCGATCCGGTCATGCGCAGACATTTAGCAGATCGCAAAGCGCGTCGGCCACCGCCTCGCAATCCGTCATCGTCGCAAGATGGTGAAGCGCAAGTCTGTGCAGCGGCCATCCGTGCCGTTCCGCCCGCAGCGCCTCTGCGTCGTAGCCCGCACTCAATTGCAGATAGCCGCAGGCAAGCGAAGCGGGCATGTCGATGGACGGCGCTTTCTCCTGGAAATAAGCCAGCGGTGGCGCGGTCAACTCATCTGCGAATTGCGCGTAAAGAACCGAATCGCCGAGCATCGCGGCGATAGCGCCCTTAGGCCACCAATCGATCCAGCGTGGCAATCTTCCATCGCGCGCAAGGCCCATCAGCTTCACACGCATTTCGGGCGAAATGGTATCGAACCGGGCGCCATCCGGATGCGGCAGAAGCGCGTCAACGAAAATCGCGGCGCGTAGCGGTAAGATGGAAGCGAGCACAGGCACAAGCGCGCCCGCACCGCTATGCACGATCAAGACGGAAGACTCGCCTGCCTGACATGCGATGCTTCGCGTGATTTGATCGTAATAAGGCGGTGACCCCGCAAGCGCGCTGCGATAGTCCGGCACGCAGACATCGTGCCCGCGCGCTTCAAGCAACGGTACAAGCTGTCGCCATGTTGCGGGACCTGTGAGCGGGCTGTGCAGCAGAACAAGCTTCACAGCCCAGGCTCCATCAGGTGTTCATGCTGTCGAAGAAATCCGCGTTGTTCTTGGACGAACGCAGCTTGTCGAGCAGGAACTCGATCGCATCGGTCGTGCCCATCGGCGCCAGGATGCGGCGCAGGACATGCGTCTTCGCCAGCACGCTTTTGTCCAGCAGCAATTCGTCCTTGCGGGTGCCGGATTTCAGGATGTCGATGGCCGGATAGACGCGCTTGTCCGCAACTTTGCGGTCCAGCACGATTTCCGAGTTACCGGTGCCCTTGAATTCTTCGAAGATGACTTCGTCCATGCGGCTGCCAGTGTCGATCAGCGCTGTGGAGATGATCGTCAGCGATCCGCCTTCCTCGATATTGCGCGCCGCGCCGAAGAAGCGCTTGGGGCGCTGCAGGGCGTTGGCATCCACGCCGCCGGTCAGCACCTTGCCCGATGAGGGGACGACGGTGTTGTAGGCGCGGCCAAGGCGCGTGATGTTGTCCAGAAGGATGATCACGTCGCGCTTGTGCTCGACGAGGCGCTTGGCCTTCTCGATCACCATTTCGGCAACCTGGACGTGACGTGTCGCCGGTTCGTCGAAGGTCGAAGCGATAACTTCGCCGTTCACCGTGCGCTGCATGTCGGTGACTTCTTCCGGGCGCTCGTCAATCAGGAGAACGATCAGGAAGCATTCGGGATGATTGGCGGAGATCGCCTTGGCGATGTTCTGCATCATGATCGTCTTGCCGACACGCGGTGGCGCCACGATCAAACAGCGCTGGCCCATGCCTTGCGGCGCGACGATGTCGATGACGCGACCCGTTTTGTCTTTGATCGTCGGATCTTTCAGCTCCATGTTGAGCCAACGGGTCGGATAGAGCGGCGTCAGATTGTCGAAATGGACCTTGTGCTTGATCTGCTCGGGGTCTTCGAAATTGATCGTGGTGACCTTCAGCAGTGCGAAATAGCGCTCGCCGTCTTTCGGCGACCGGATCGGGCCTTCCACGGTGTCGCCGGTGCGAAGGCCGAAGCGGCGGATCTGCGAAGGGGAAACGTAGATGTCGTCCGGCCCTGCGAGGTAGTTGGATTCAGGGGAGCGCAGGAAGCCGAAGCCATCCGGCAGGGTCTCGACCACGCCCTGGCCCGTGATCTCCACATTGCGCTCAGCGAGTTCCTTGAGGATCGCGAACAGCATGTCCTGCTTGCGCATGGACGAGGCGTTTTCGACCTCCAGTTCCTCGGCAAAGGCCAGAAGATCGGTGGGGGATTTGGACTTCAAGTCCTGCAGTTTCATCGCCTGCAGGCCGTCTTGAACTGTCATTGGGTACTTACCTGATACTTGAGGTTGGGGATTTTCCCGCCGCGAAAGCCGCCGAAAATGGCCGGTCGGGCGCTCAACGGAAGGTTAGGTGCCGCACCGCGCCGGTCTGTCCGGGTCCGCCCTTCGCGCAAGGGCGCGGGACGGATGCGATGCGAATGGGGAACGGAGGGTATATAGACCGATTTCGGCGCCTTGCAAAGCCCGCCGCTCAAAAGGGCTGCACGATTACCAGAATGACGATCAACGCCATCAGCACAGCCGGAACCTCGTTCAGAATGCGGTAGAAGCGGGCCGATTTGTCGTTGGCGTCACGGGCGAACCTCTTCACGCAGGTCGCGAAGTAGCCGTGAACGCCAGACATGATCAGAACCAGCAGCAGCTTGGCGTGGAGCCAATGCTCTTCCAGAATTCCGGGGATCAGCCAGATTTGCAGAAGGCCAAACAGCCAGGTTGCGATCATCGCCGGGTTGATGATCATGCGAAGAAGCTTCTTCTCCATGATCTTGAAGCGTTCGGAATCGGGCGAGCCCGGTGTCGTTTCGGTGTGATAGACGAACAGCCGCGGCAGATAGAGCATGCCGCTCATCCACGCGATCACGCTGATCACATGGAAGGCCCGGATCCAGAGAATGTTGTTCGACAGAAACATCATCATGGGTTGCTCGCTCCAAATCCGCAGCGGGAAAACTCTTTGGGGCAAATGCGCCCCGGCCCGCAAGTGACGACAGCTTCACCCAAAGCCGCGCGGCCGACCAGTGCGGCCAGTGCGGCAATGAAGTCCACCTCAGCGCCTACCGCCGGCACACGGAGGTAATCGGCAACGCCGGATTCGCGCGCGAGCTTGCTGTATTCGATATCGAGCTCAACCAGCGTTTCGGAATGTTCGCTGACGAAAGCAATCGGCGCGACGATCAGGCCTTTGCCTTCCTGGCCCGCGCGGCGGATTTCGGAATCGGTCGAAGGGCCGATCCATTCCAGCGGTCCCACGCGGCTTTGATAACAAACCTGCCAGTCGAGATTTTTTATCCCCAGCCTGTCCACAATCGCCTGGGCGGTTTTCTCCACCTGCCATTGATAGGGATCGCCCTTGGAAACCGTGCGCTTCGGCAAGCCATGCGCGGATAGCAACAGGCGATAATCCACAGACGGCTTTTTCTTCGCGATAGCCGTAGCGATCAGCTTAGCCTTGGCGGCAATGAACCCTTCTTCCCACGGATAGCAGCAAATGCGCGTCGTTGGCGCCGCAACGCCGGCACGTTTTGCCGCTACATGCCAATCCTTCAGCGAGGAATCCGTGGTGGTGGTGGAGAACTGCGGATAAAGCGGCAATAACACGATGCGATCCGGATTCCACGCTTTCACCGCGCGCGCAGCTTGGTCTGCGAAAGGCTTCCAATAGCGCATGGCGATGAAACAGCGCGCGTCGTGACCTTCCGCCGCCAATCCCATTTCCAAAGCATGCGCCTGAGCCTGTGTTTCCTCCACAATCGGCGAGCGTCCGCCGATCTTGGCGTAGATTTCGCGCGCCACGGGTCCGCGGCGTTTCGCGATGAAAGCTCCAAGTGGTTTGCGGACAATGCCTGGCAGCGAAATGATCGCCGGATCGGAGAAAAGATTTTTCAGAAATGGCTCGACCGCTTCCGGCGCGTCCGGCCCCCCGAGATTGAAGAGGACGACCGCCAGCTTCACTTGCGGACGCGCGCGACCAGCGCAGCGACATGTTCGGGCGGCGTTTCCTGCAACACGCCATGCCCGAGGTTGAAGATGAACGGACGCCCGCGCATCGCATCCACAAGCTCATCCACAGCGCGGTCCATCGCCGAGCCGCCGGTTACAAGCAGCAAAGGATCGAGATTGCCTTGTACCGGCACGTCGATCTCAGACATCCAATCCTGCGGGGCGGATGTATCAACAGAGATTCCGTCCACACCGGTTTCGTCCGCGTAGAATTCATAGCCCTGCAATGTTGTCGCGCGGGGAAAACCAATGATCTTCGCATGGGGTTTTACAGCGCGAACTTTTTCCACAATCCGTTTCGTCGGTGCCACCACCCAGCGCTGGAATACATCCGCCGGTAATCCACTCGCCCAGCTGTCGAAAATCTGCACCGCATCCGCGCCGGCCTCGATCTGCGCGATCAGATGCGCCGCGACGCAGTCGCCCAGCACATCGAGAAGCGTCCCGAAGGATTTCGGATCGCGATAGCCCCAAAGCTTCGCCGCTTTCTGCTCATCGCCACCACGACCGGCCGCCATATAGGTCGCCAAGGTCCAGGGCGCGCCCGCGAAGCCCAACAGTGATGTTTCAGCGGGGAGCTTTGGCCGAACGAGGCGAAGCGTCTCATAGGCCGGAGAAAGCTTCTGCTGCCAGATCGCCGGATCGCGCTCCAAACCTTCCGCGCTCGTCACCGCGTCAAGCGTCGGTCCAACATTCTCTTCGAACTTTACGGTTCTTCCCAATGCGAACGGCACCGTGAGGATGTCCGAGAAAATAATCGCCGCGTCGAAGCCAAAACGCCGGATCGGCTGCAAGCTTATTTCCGTCGCCATGACGGGATCGTTGCACATCGTCCAGAACGAACCCGCCTTCGCCCGCAGTTCGCGATATTCCGGCAGATAACGTCCAGCCTGGCGCATCAGCCACACAGGCGGCGGCGCACCGGCCTGTCCTTCAAGAACCGAAACCAATCTTTTCCCAGAAGACTTCAAAGAATAAGGACTCCTAGAATCTGATGACGATGATGATTGGGCTGTGAAGTGTGGAGAAATCCGTGGGTTGGTTGTCTCTAGGCCGCAAGCGCTTGGGACTCAAGGGGAGTTATGGTCGCTTCCGATGCAGTTTCGCCAACAGGAGGGATTGGGGCCTGTGCGCGCAAATATCGAAGCTGTGGGATGTGTGCGCGGAACCGCATCTGTGTATCCTATGGGGATGAAAGCGAAGGGCCGGAGCATCGTTCTGTGAATTCCGAAGCGCGTGAGTTTCACGTCCATCTTGTGTCCGATGCAACGGGCGAAACGCTCAATGCCATCGCGCGTGCCGCCCTGGCACAGTTCGAGGGTGTGACCGTCAACGAGCATTTTTATGCGCTGGTGCGCAGTTCGCGGCAATTGCAGCGGGCGATCGAGCACATTCAAGAAGAGCCGGGGCTTGTGTTTTTCACTCTGGTCAATCCGGAATTGCGCAAGGAGCTGGTGAGCGCTTGCGTGGCCGCGGGCGTTCCCAGTTATGACGTGCTGGAGGCACCCATCAGCGCCATGCGGCAATTTCTCGGTGCTGCGGAAACCCACCGGCCGGGCGGACAACACGAATTGGATCAGCGCTACAATGAACGCATCGAAGCACTGAATTTCACCATCGCCCATGATGACGGCCAGATCCTGGATCGTCTCGAGGAGGCTGAGGTTGTGCTGGTGGGTGCGAGCCGCACATCGAAGACGCCGACCTGTGTTTATCTGGCGATTCGCGGTGTGCGCGCGGCAAATGTTCCACTGGTGCCCGGCATGCCCCTGCCGCGTCAGCTTCTGAATGCGACAGCGCCGCTGATCGTCGGGTTATGGGCATCGCCGGATCGTCTGGTGCAGGTGCGGCGCAACCGCCTGAACACTTTGGGCGAAGTGCGCGACACGTCTTATGTCGATCTGGATGCCGTGCGGGCCGAAGTTGCCGCGACGCGCAAGCTGTTCGATGCGCAGGATTGGCCGGTGATCGATGTCTCGCGCCGCTCCGTGGAGGAGACCGCCGCGGCTGTGCTCAATCTCCTGGCTGAAAAGCGGCAGGGCGCGGAAGAATGATTCTTGCGTCAGCCAGCCAGACGCGCGCCAGGCTTTTGGGAGATGCCGGCGTCACCTTCGAGATCGTTCCGGCACGCGTGGATGAAGACGCGCTCAAGCAATCGCTTCTGGTGGAGAAGGCCTCGCATCGCGACATCGCCGATGCCTTGGCGGAATTGAAGGCCTTGCGCGTCTCGGCTTCGCGTCCGGGCGAATTGGTGCTCGGAGCCGATCAGGTGCTGAGTTTTGACGGTGCGCTCATCAGCAAATGCGAAAGCCTCGCCGAAGCTCGGGAATTGTTGCTTTGCCTGCGCGGCAAGGCCCACGATTTGATCTCCGCAATGGTGCTGGCGAAAAACGGTGCTCCAGTCTGGCGGCACGTGGGAAAAGCCACGCTCACCATGCGTGATTTTTCCGATAGTTTTCTGGACGATTATCTGGCGCAGGAAGGCGAGGGATTGCTATCAGGCGTCGGCTGCTATCGGCTGGAGAGCCGGGGCGCGCAGCTTTTTTCGCGCGTGAACGGCGATCATTCCACCGTTCTGGGCCTGCCGCTCATTCCGCTCTTGTCGGCGCTGCGCGAACAGGGTGTCATTGCGAAATGAGCATCAGCGGCAAGGCAAAACTCGCCGGCGTCATCGGCTGGCCCATCGCCCATTCGCTGTCGCCGCGGCTGCACAGCTATTGGCTGGACGCACATGGCGTCGATGGCGCTTACATCCCGCTTGCCGTGAAGCGGGAAGACTTTGCGCGCGTCATTGAAAGCCTGCGCATAAGCGGCTTCATGGGCGTGAACGTCACGGTGCCGCACAAGGAAGCGGCCTTCGCCATTTCGCATCATCTGGACGACACCGCGCTCGCCGCGGGCGCCGTGAATCTTCTGCTTTTCGGCAATGGCGTGATTGAAGGACGCAACACCGATGCCGGCGGTCTAGCGGCGAGCCTGACCGAAGCGCTTGCGAAAAATGCCCTCTCCGGAAAAGACGCGGTGTTGCTGGGAACCGGGGGCGCGGCGCGCGCGGCGGTGCTGGCACTGTCGGAATTGGGCGTGCGTGAAATCCGGATCGTCGGGCGCAATCATGCGCGGGGCGAACATCTTGTCCGCGAATTCTCTGCGCGGACCAGAACACCGCTGCGCGCCATGGACTGGAGAGACTGGACGAAGGCGGCGGAAGGCGCAGGGGTGTTGGTGAATGCGACATCGGCCGGCATGTCCGGCAAAGAGGCGCTCGATCTTTCCCTCGATCCGTTGCCGGTGAACGCCGTGGTGACGGATCTGGTTTACAATCCGCTGGAGACCGACCTGCTCAAACGCGCACAGGCGCGGGGCAACCGCATTGTCGATGGCCTTGGCATGTTGATGCACCAGGCCGTTCCTGCCTTCGAAGCCTTTTATGGCGAGCGCCCGCAGGTGACGCCGGCACTGCGCACCGAACTGAAGAAAGCCTTGCGCCATGGCTAGGCCCTTTATGATCGGCCTCACCGGCTCCATCGGCATGGGCAAAAGCGAAACCGCCAGGATGTTCGCGCGGCTGGGAATCCCGGTGAACGATTCCGATGCCAATGTGCATGCGTTTTACGAACCCGGTGGCGCGGCCGTGCCGGACATCGAAAAAGCGTTCCCGGGAACGGTGCGGGATGGAAAAGTCGATCGCGCGCTGCTGACCAAGGCGCTGGCCGCTGATCCCTCCGGTTTCAAGAAGCTCGAAGCCATTGTGCATCCGCTCGTGGCGAAGACGCAGGCAGACTTCCTGGCCCGCGCCGAAGCCAGTGGCGCCGATATGGTGGTGCTAGATATTCCGCTTCTGTTTGAAACCGGCGGGCATGCCCGTGTCGATGCCGTTGTCGTCGTGTCCGCGCCTCCCCATATACAGCGGGCGCGCGTGCTTGAACGCCCCGGCATGACGGAAGAAAAGCTGGACCAGATTCTCTCCCGCCAGACACCCGACGAAGAAAAGCGTGCAAAAGCCGATTATGTGGTTGTGACGGACAAGGGTCTCGATCACGCTTTCGAACAGGTGCAAATGATCGTGGCCGATTTGCGCGAGAAGATCGCAGTGGGAAAGAAGTCTGAAAACTGATGCGTGAAATCGTTCTGGATACCGAAACCACGGGCTTTGATCCGGCGACGGGCGACCGCATCGTCGAAATCGGCTGCGTCGAGCTGATCGATCATCTGCCGACGGGCAAAAGCTTCCAGGCCTATCTCAATCCCGAACGCCTCGTGCCCATCGAAACCCAGAAGGTGCACGGCCTCACCGACGAGTTTCTCGCCGACAAGCCGCTCTTCGCGCATATCGTGGAGGACCTGCTGGAATTCATCGGCGACTCGCCGCTGGTGATCCACAACGCCTCCTTCGACATGAAGTTCGTGAACAGCGAGCTGCATCGCTGCGGGAAGAAACCGCTGCCGCATGCGCGCGCCATCGACACGATCGAAATCGCCAAGGCCAAAATTCCCGGCGCGCGATATTCGCTGGACGAACTATGCCGGCGCTTCGGCATCGATCTGTCGGTGCGCACCAAGCATGGCGCGCTGCTCGACGCCGAACTGACCGCGCGTGTCTATCTGGAACTCGTCGGCGGGCGGCAGACCAAGCTTGTCCTGGCGCCGGGCGACAGCATCCAGATCGGCAGCGACGGCATCGTGCAGGTGGCGCGCAGCCGGCCGCAGCCGCTCGCCTCGCTTATCACGCCGGACGAGCGTGAAGCGCACGAGGTCTTCATCACGAAAGACCTGGGGTCCGAACCGGTCTGGGGCTGGAGCTAGGCGGACGCCGTCGGCGCCAGGCCCTGCTGCTCCATCTTGGCGCGGTAGAGCGCCATGAAATCGATCGGCTCGATCATGAGGGGCGGCATGCCGCCGTCGCGGATCGTGTCCGCCACCACGCGACGCGCGAACGGGAACAACAGCTGCGGCGCGTCGATCAGCAGAACCTGCTGCAGCACGTCTTCCGGCATGTTCTGGATCAGCAGAAGACCGGCATAGGAAAGTTCCATGAGGAAGAGGGTCTTCTCTTCGTTGTTGGCCGACACGCGCAGGCGGATGTCCACTTCATAGGTCTCGCCTTCGATTCGGCGGGCCTGCAGATCGACCCCGAGGTCGATCGCCGGGCGCACGGCCGGATTCATCGGCGCGCCGGGATTCTCGAAAGAGAGATCCTTCACATACTGCGCCAGGATTTGGACGCGCGGCTGCATGCCTTCGCCGGAACCGTTGCCGCCCTGAGAAAGTCCTTCGCCGCTCATGATGCTCTCGTTTGCCAAAATCGCGGCTCGGCTATCACGGATTGGCGAGCACTGACAAGCTGAACACGGTTTTGCCGCAGAAGTGCCGCATCCCCGCTCGCTTTTTGCGATTAACCTCGCATTGGCGCTATCACCGATGCGCGCTGGACCGCCACCGGGCGCGGGGTTAGTTTGCGCATTAACCGCGAAACGCGCGCGGGACGAGGTCTGACCGAAATCATGGCGAATTCCCAGCTTATCGAAATCCTGCTTCTGGCCATGGTCGCCGGCGTGATCCTGTTCCGTCTCTATACGGTGCTGGGCCGCAGGACGGGACATGAGCCGCCGCCGGAGCCCTATCGCGTGGGTCCGCCCGCGGACCAGGCTGCCGACAAGCCGGCGGTTGCAGCATTGCCTGCGCCGCGCGGCGCCGACATGCCGGCCGATCCGATCGCGCGCGGCCTTATGGAAATCAAATTGGCGGACCGCAGCTTCGAGCAGGAGCATTTCCTGTCCGGCGCGCGCCAGGCTTACGAACTGATCCTCACGGCCTTTTCGGCGAACGATCGCGTGACGCTGAAGCCGCTTCTCAGCGCCGAGGTCTATGCCGCCTTCGATGCCGCGATGCGCGGCCGCGAAGAGCGCCGGGAAAAAGTCAGCTTCACTTTTGTCGGCTTCAAGGACAGCAAGATCGTGGAAGCCACGCTCAAGGGAAGGGTGGCGGATATCGCCATCGCGTTCACGTCGCAATTCATCTCCGCGACGCTGGATGCCAACGAGACGGTGATAGAAGGCGACCCGAAATCGGTGCGCGAAGTGACCGACATCTGGGCCTTTGAGCGCAATGTCCGCGCCAGCGATCCGAACTGGACATTGGTGCACACGTCAGGCGCCGAGCCGTCGGCCTGACGATGGCGCGGGGGCGCCTTCTTCTCATCCTCGTCGTTCTGTCCGTCGCCGCCATCGTGGCGTGGTGGGCGACGCGCTTGCAAACGCCGTCTTTCTTCGCGGCCCCGCTACGGCTGACGCCCGTGTCCTTCGCCGATCTTCCAGGTTGGCGCACATCCGATCCGCGCGCGGCGCTCACCGCTTTCACGCACTCCTGCCAGGTGCTTGCGAAAAAACAGCCGGCCGATGCGATGGGCGGTGTCGGCTATGCCGGCGATGTTTCGGACTGGACGGGAGCGTGCCGCGAAATTCCGCCGCGCGATGCCAGCGCGGCGCAAGCGCGCAAATTTTTCGAAAGCTGGGCGCGGCCCGTCGCCATCGGCAATGGCGACGATCGAAGCGGGACGTTCACCGGTTATTACGAAGCGGAACTCACCGCCAGCCGCACACAACATGGTGCCTACCAGACGCCGGTCTATGGCACGCCGGATAATCTCGTCGCCGTCGATCTGGGCGAGTTTCTCGACGATCTTTCCGGCCGCCACTTCACCGGCTGCGTCGATGGCCACAAGCTCGTGAAATGTCCGGCGCGGGCCGAGATCGATGCAGAGGGATTGAAACAGGCGAAGATTCTTTTCTACGCCGACGATCCCGTTGCGGTCTTCTTCCTGCATATTCAGGGCTCGGGCCGCGTGCATTTTGACGACGGCACATCGGCGCGCGTGAACTATGACGCGCAGAATGGGCAACCTTATACCGCCATCGGCAAGACGTTGATCGGGATGGGCGTGCCGCGCGACGGCATGTCGATGCAGGTGATCCGCAAATGGCTGAAAGATCATCCGGCGGAGGCGCAGCGCGTGATGGAGACCGACAAGTCCTTCATCTTCTTCCGGGAAGAACCGATTGAAGATGCAAATGCAGGCCCCATCGGCAGCGAAGGCGTCGCACTCACGCCTGCTGCAAGCCTCGCTGTCGATATGAAATTGCATCCGCTCGGCGCACCAATGTTCGTCGCGGCAAAGCGGCCCGATGCCAATCCAAACCATGATGATCATGACTTCGACCGGCTCATGGTGGCGCAAGATTCCGGCGGCGCGATCAAGGGCGCGGTGCGCGGCGATGTGTTCTGGGGCTTTGGCGCGGATGCGGCGTCCATCGCGGGCCGCATGAAATCCTCCGGCAAGCTCTATGTTCTGTTGCCCAAGCAACTCGCCGCGCGGCTGGGCAAGTCGCAAGATTTCCATATCCCATGACCCGCAAGCGTTCCGTGAGCGAGGAGGAGCGCAAGCTCTTCGAAACCGCCTATCGCGAGGCCACGCCGCTGGCGCCGGCGCTGTTGAAGAAGGTCTCACCGGAAGCAAAGACCCGCGCGACGCCGGGCGGATTGAACGGCCGCACCGCCGAGCGCCTCAATCGCGGCGAAGTTGAACCGCAGGCGCGGCTTGACCTGCACGGCATGACCGAACGCGCCGCGCATGGCGCGCTCATCACTTTCATTCGTGGCGCATGGTCGCGTGGACTGCGCCTGGTGATTGTCGTCACCGGCAAGGGCGCGAAAGCGGCGGAGCCGGACGAGCCCTTCGCGATGGATAGCCGCCGCGGAATTCTCAAGACCCTGACACCGCGCTGGCTTGCGGAGCCGGAACTTGCCGGTCTCGTCGCCGATATTCGCAGCGCCCATCGCAGCCATGGCGGCGACGGGGCGTTATATGTCTATCTGCGCAAGAGCCGATGAAACAGAAATTCCATACGCTGGAACTGAAAACCAAAGGCCCCGGCCTTTATGACGTCACCGATGCCGTCGCAAGTTTTGTTGGCGATGCCGGCGTCGGGAATGGATTGTTGACTTGCTTTGTGCGCCACACGTCCGCATCGCTGCTGATTCAGGAAAATGCCGATCCCGATGTGCTGAAAGATCTTGAAAATTTCATGCGCCGCATCGTGTCGCGCGACGCCGGCCTTTATCGCCACACCACCGAAGGGCCGGACGATATGCCGGCGCATATCCGCGCGGCCTTGACGCAGACGTCCCTGTCGATTCCGATCCACAAGGGAAACTGGCTGTTGGGTACCTGGCAGGGGATTTATTTGTTCGAACATCGCGATGCGCCGCACAGCCGGCAGATCGCGCTGCACATCTTCGGAGACTAGGGGACGATATGCGCTTTGCACGCTGGGTTTATGCGATTTCTGGAATCTATGGCGTTCTTATCCTGGTGCCGGGATTTTTCCTGATCTCTCAAGTTGCGCCGCCGCCGATCAATCATCCGGAATTCTATTACGGCTTCTATGGCACCGCACTGGCGTGGCAGATCGGTTTCCTGTTGATCGCCAGCAATCCCGTGCGCTGGCGCGCGCTGATGCCGATCACTTTTTTGGAGAAGCTCGGGTTCTTCCTGCCCTGCCTGTGGCTGCATTTGCACGGACAGCTTCCTCTGGGCGGCCCGTTCTATGGCAGCCTGTTCGACGGCGTTTGGCTTGTGCTGTTCGTTATCTCGTGGCTGAAGACGCCGAAAGTGGCCTGATCAGATCAGGCCTGCGGTCCTCGCCAGGCTCTTGAGCGGCGTCTCCGGCCGCGCGCCGTAATGCGAGATCACTTCGGCGGCGGCGAGCGATCCCAGCCGTCCGCAATCGGCCAGATGCTTGCCATGCGTCAGGCCATAGAGGAACGCGGCGGCATATTGATCGCCCGCGCCGGTCGTATCGACAACATGTTTGACGGGCACGGCATCGATCACATGCACTTCGTTGCCTTTTGCCACGACGCAGCCCTTGGCCGAGCGCGTCATCGCTGCAGTGCCATGCCAGTGGCGGAAAGCCTGAAGAACCGAATCGAACTCTTCCACTTCGAACAGCGCCTTCGCTTCTTCTTCATTGGCGAAGAGGATGTCGATATCCGATTTCATCAGCGCGCGGAATTCATCGCGCCAGCGCGAGACGCAGAACGGATCGGAGAGCGTGAAGGCGATCTTGCGCCCGGCTTTTTTCGCCGCCGCGATGGCTTTCTTGATCGCCGCCTTCGCGTCCGGCAAATCCCACAGATAGCCTTCGACATAGACGATGGACGCCGATGCAATTTCTTCGTCGTTGATGTCGGCAGGCGTCAGCTCGCGGCTGGCGCCCAGATAGGTGCTCATGCTGCGCTGGCCGTCCGGCGTCACCGCGATCATGCAGCAGGCCGTTGGCGGCCCTTCCTCGGCGAAAGGCACGCGGAAGGTCACGCCAATATCCTTCATGCTGCGCGAGAAGCTTTCGCCCAGCCGGTCGCGCTTCACCTTGCCGACGAACAGTCCGTTGCCGCCCAGCGAGGCCAGGCCTGCCATCGTGTTGGCTGCCGAGCCGCCGCCGATTTCAGACGGCTTCACCAAGGCCTCGTAAAGCTGCGCCGCGCGAAAATCGTCGATCAGCGTCATCACGCCCTTGGCGATCTGGTGCTTCAGCAGGAACGCGTCATCCACCGGCGCGATCACATCGACAATGGCATTGCCGAGACCGGCGACGTCGAAGGGAGAAGTCATGGCGTGTCCGAAAAAATCCGTCATCCGGGAGATAGAGGAGCACTCCACGCTTCGCAAGCGCGCCGCCGGTCATGTAGGATGCGGACGCCGCGCTCCGATTTTCAGGAAACTCCCGCATGAAACGCATCGCTTTCGTCATCGTCTCCGCGCTTGCCCTCGCAGCCTGCGCCGGCGGTGGCACGGGGAAGTTGCCCAGCGCGCCGCCGCCGGGCGAACCGGCCGGCTATGCGGGCATCGATTCCGGACAGCTGCGCGTCGCCATGGGCAATCCGGCCTTCACGCGCAAGGAAAGTGCCGGCATCGAGATGTGGCGTTATGACGGGCAGGGCTGCAAAGCCTTCTTCTTCCTCTATCCGAAAGGCGCGGCTCTGTCGGTGCAGCATGTCGAGACCATTCCGAGGCCGCAGGATGCTTCCGCCGATATAAGCTGTCTCAACCGGCTTCGCGTGGACCAGAAGGCGACTTCCTGACCGGCGTTTTGTCCGGCGTGATCTCGCGGGTCTTGTCCTTGTAGCGGCACAGATCGTTCACGATGCAGGTCGGACATAGCGGCTTGCGCGCGAGGCAGGTGTAGCGCCCGTGCAGGATGAGCCAATGATGCGCGTGCAGCTTGTATTTGTCGGGCACGATCTTTTGCAGCGCATCTTCGACCTCGCGCGGATTTTTTCCGGGCGCCAGCCCTGTGCGATTGCTGACGCGGAAGATGTGCGTGTCCACCGCGATGGTGGGTTCGCCGAACGCAACATTCAGAACCACATTCGCCGTTTTGCGACCCACGCCCGGCAATGCTTCCAGCGCGTTGCGATCTTTCGGCACCCGGCTGCCATGCTGTTCGATCAGCATCTTCGACAATGCGATGACGTTCTTCGCCTTGGTGCGATAAAGCCCGATGGTCTTGATGAACGGCGTTAGCTTTGTCACGCCGAGTGCCGCCATTTTCTCCGGCGTGTCGGCGATCTTGAACAAAGGCTCCGTCGCCTTGTTCACGCTTCTGTCGGTGGCTTGCGCGGAGAGCGCGACGGCGACGAGCAAGGTGAATGGATTCTTGTATTCCAGTTCCGTGCGGGGCTCGGGCATATGCCGCTTGAGCCTTGCGAAGAATTCTTCCGCTTCCGCCTTGGTGAATTTGCGTGCCATGAAAGTTCCATAACCGCAGTTCCTTTGAAAAGCCACTTTGATGGACGGAACGGGTCGGCTGCGGACTCGTTGTTTGAGCAACGCGTAAGGAGGCAGTGATGTCCATAAGAAATCTCGCCGTCGTAGCAGCGACGGCTTCCATGTTGGTTTTGGCAGGTTGCGGTACTGATCCTGGCGATCGCGCGGCGTCCGGCGCGCTGATCGGCGCCGGTGCCGGTGCGCTTGTGGGTGCTGCAACAGGCAATGTTGCAACGGGCGCAGCGATTGGTGCGGTCGGCGGCGCTGTTGTGGGCGCGGCCACCGATCCATGCGATCTGGATCTCGGCAATCCCGTGTGGCGCGATCATGGCGGACGCCGCGCTTATGAAGAGCGTTGTGGCCATCCCCCGCCGCATTGAGGCATTTGCCCGAAGGGACCCGCGCGTTGCGGGCCTTTTTTTATGACTTGCCAGAGATGCGTCTGCAGACGATCTTTTCGCAATGGAAACCGAGCCCGTCCTGCTCGATGAAACGCTTCGGCCCAGCCCGCCGATGAACCCGCGCGCCTTGCTCATCGTCCTGGCTGTGACGGCATCGTTCAATATCGCTTTCGCGCTGAGTTTTATTCTGCGCGGCGCGTGGCCCATCGCGCCGTTCATGGGCCTGGATGTGGCGTTGCTCGCCTGGGCGTTTCGCGCCAGCAGCCTTGCGGCGCGGCGCTTTGAGCATGTGACGCTGACACCGTCTCTGCTTCGCGTGGAAAAGCATCCGGTGAAAGGCGCGGCGAC
>JANWJQ010000003.1 GCA_025451875.1 Rhizomicrobium sp. | reverse complement strand
TGCGCACGATTTCTTCCAGCTTCATGTCGGCGAATTTTGTGCCTTCCACAAGCTCATTGAGCGTCTTCACATAGGTGGCGTGATGCTTGCCATAATGGAAGCTGATGGTGTTCGCGCTGATCGTGGGTGCAAGCGCGTCTTCGGCATAGGGAAGCGGAGAAAGTTTGAAGGGGGCAGTCATGTCGTGCTCCTCGCGGATAAAGAGACAGCGCGCATCGCTGCCGCGCTGACGTTTCTCGTCATCTTGGGCTTGCAGCGATGCGCGCCTATGGAGTCAACGATGGGCGCCGCTGGTGGTTCCAGTTACGTCACGCGGAACCTGAGGTTTCAATGCGACAAACCTATGCTGCGACAAGTTTTTCGCGCTTGGCCCAGTCCAGGCCTTTGGCAAGTCCGCGCTCGAAGCGATCGAACATTTCGTCGATCTCGCTTTCGTTGATGATAAGCGGCGGGCAGAGCGCGATGCGATCCCCCATAAGCGGGCGTGTGATAAGGCCCTCTTCTTCCACAAATTTGGAAAAGGTGGGACCGACGGCCTTTGCCGGATCAAAACCGGCTTTCGTCTTCTTGTCCGACACCAGTTCGATGGCGCCGATCAGGCCGACGGCGCTGACGTCACCAACCATCGGATGTTCCGCCAGTTTCAGGAAACGTTTTTGAAAGCGCGGCGAAACCTTGCGGACATGTCCCAGGATGTCGCGCTCCTGATAAAGCTCGATGGTCTTCAGCGCGACAGCGCTCGCCACCGGATGGCCCGAATAGGTGAAGCCATGGCCCAGCGTTCCGATCTTGCCGGATTCGGCCTCGATGACGTCGCACAATTCGGGCGAAATCATCACCGCGGCGATGGGCAGATAGGCGGAGGATAGCGCCTTCGCCACCGTCATCGTGTCGGGCTGGAAGCCATAGGTCTCGCAGCCGAACCAGTTGCCGGTACGCATGAAGCCCGTGATCACCTCGTCGGAGATCAACGCGATATCATGCTTCCTGAGCACCTTGCTGATGGCCGCGAAATAACCTTTGGGCGGCAGGATCACGCCGCCCGCGCCCTGCAGCGGCTCGGCGATCATGGCGGCGATGCTGTCCGCACCTTCGCGCTCGATCAACGCTTCCAGGTTGTTTGCCATGCGTTGCGAGAATTGTTCCTCGCTCTCACCCGCATCCGCGTCGCGATAATAATTGGGGCAATCGGTGAACTTCACGAAGTCCAGCGGCAGATCCCAGCTGCGGTGATTGCCGGGCAGTCCGGTCAGGCTCGCGCTGGCGATGGTGACGCCGTGATAGGCCTTGGTGCGCGAGATGATCTTTTTCTTCTTCGTGTTGCCGCGTGCGTTGTTGGCGTACCAGAACAGTTTGACCTGCGTATCGTTCGCCTCGGATCCGGAATTGGCGAAGAACACCTTGCCCGTGTGGAAGGGCGAAACCTCTTTCAACTTCTCCGCGAGCGCGATGCCGGGCTCGTGGCTCCGGCCCGCAAACAAATGGCCGAACGCCAGCTTCTTCATCTGTTCGGCGGCGACATCGGCCAGCACCGCATCGCCCCAGCCCAGCGCGGTGCACCAAAGGCCGGACATACCCTCGATATAATCCTTGCCGTGATCGTCATAGACGAACACACCCTTGCCGCGCTCGAAGATCACAGGTCCGGTTTCGCGATGTTTCACGAGGTTGGTGTAGGGGTGCAGAATCGACTGCACGTCGCGCATCTGGGTGTTGGAAAGGGGCATGGGAGCGGTGTCCGTGGTGGATAAGGGCGCGAACTTATAGCAGAATCGATTCGAAGTCCGCATCCGCGGACGGGCTTCGGGGGAAGCATATGACGGGCATGAGACGCCATCGGGCGATTGAGGCTTTCACGCAGCTTCCGCTCTCCGCCGCCAACGCAAAGCTCGCGCAATATTGGCTTTCGCTGTGGAACGGCGATCAGCTTCCGCTGCGCTCGCAGCTTTCACCCGCCCGCATGAAAGACATGCTCCCCGGCATCGGCATTTTCGAAGTGCGCGCGGGCGTCAGCAGCCGTTGCCGGCTGGCAGGCACCGCGATCCAGCATGCGCTCGGCCGCGAGATCGCGGGCATGGATTGGCGCAGCTACACGCGCCCCGACCAACACGCCGAACGGCTCACGCGCAATTCGGCCATCGCAAACGGCGCGGTGGGCGTCGGCACGCGCCGCGGCGAAAGCGGCGTCACGCAGGAATTGCAGTTGCCCTTTGCCGATGAGACGGAAGACGGCGCGCGCCTGATCCTCTTCCACCTCGACTGGCGGCCCGAGAGCACATTGAGTGGCCTGCCCAGCATCGCGCCGGTTCCGATCGCGGACCGGTTCGAAGTGGTGTCCCTGCTTCAGGTCCAGTAGGCGCCGAAGCTCAGCGCTTCATCGGCACCAGTTTGATGGTGGAGGACGCCTTGGCGAGCACGTCGCCCGCCTCGTTCAGGAGACGCGCTTCGAGGAAACCGGTCGAGCGGCCCATGCGCTCGATCCAAGCTTCGGCGATCACCAGCCCCGGATTCGCGGGGGCGAGAAAGCTTACCTTGATCTCCAGCGACAGAAGGTTCTGCTCATATTTCGTCTTCGCCAGAACGACATTCGCCATCGCCATGTCGAGCCAGCCGGTCACAAACCCGCCCTGCACGATCCCGCCCGAATGGCACATGTCCATCGTGGGGCGGAAATGCAGAACCGCGCGGCCCGATTGCACGCCATCATCGACGAGCCGCTCGAATCCAAGAGTCTTGGCGATGCCGTGCGGCTTCTCGGGCGCCGATGTGTCTTCGCTCACTGTGTCTCTTTCCGTTAATCCGCGGGCGCGAGCGCGATGTCAGCCGCGACTTGCGAACCTCTTGCGCGTTTGATGGGGGCCGTCTCTGCCATCAGCGCCATCGCGATGGTGCCGATCACGCCGCTTGCCAGCGAATAGACAGCGGGCGCGAGCGGGCTGCCGGTGATGTGCATCAGCCAGGTGATGACGACTTGCGTCGTGCCGCCGAAGATGGCGATCGAGATGGCGTAGATCGTCCCGAAGACGACGCCCCGGATCGGTTTGGGCAGGCTTTCCGTCAGCGCGGCGTAGAAAGGGGCGAAGCTGATGGTGCCGAGCAGTTGAAGAAACGCCGTGCCGACAAGCAGCGCCACGACGCTGCGTGTGTCCACCATCCAAAGATACATGGGATAGCAGACCACGATATAGATCGCGCGCGGCACCACCATCACCGGCCAGCGGCCAACGCGATCCGACAGCCATCCCCCGAACTGCATGCCGAAAATACCGCACAAGCCCAGAACCAGCGTCGCGGATAGCGCAACCGTGTTGCTCATGTGCAGAACGGTCTCGGCGAAGGTGGTCATGTAGTTGGTGACGTAAGTGAAGATCGTCGCGCTGGCGAGGATGATGAGGCCGAGCACGACAGGCCGCGTGCTGCCGCGCAGCAATTCGGCCGTGCGCCCTGTCTGCAGCGGCGCGCCTTCGGAGAGATGCAGCGTCTCGGGCATCTTGCTGCGCATGTACAAACCGAAAGGCAGAGCCAGCGCGCCGATCGCGAAAGCGATGCGCCATCCGTAAGTCGCGAAACTCGCCGGATCGAGCGTCTGCGTGAGCACCACGCCGACAATTCCACCGAAAAGACTTGCCATATATTGGCTGCCGCCCTGCCATGCGGCGTAAAATCCGCGCTGATAAAGCGGTGCCGCTTCCATCAGATAGGCGGTCGATGAACCGACCTCGCCGCCCAGCGCGAAGCCCTGCACCATGCGCGCCAGCACGACGAGAAGCGGCGCGGCGACACCGATAGATGCATAGGACGGTATCAATGCGACGGCGAGGATCGCCCCTCCCATCAGCGCGAAGCTGAGCAGCATCGCGGGCCTGCGCCCAACCTTGTCGGCATAACGTCCCAGCAGGACGCCACCCAAAGGCCGCATCGCAAAGCCGGCGCCGAAGGTGCCGAGCGACAGCATGAGGCTCGCATAGGCGTCGTGCGCCGGGAAAAAAGTGTGACCGAGCTGCACGGCGAAGAAGGCGTAGGTGACGAAATCATAGAATTCGAGCGCGTTGCCGATCACCGCGGCGGCCACATGTCGGCGCGAGATCTTCGGCGCATCGCTCATGCGAGGAACGCCCGCATTACACGTTCCGCGTCATCAGGCTTGTCGCGATGCACGCCGTGACCGGCGCCTTCGAACACTTCAAGCTTCGCAATACCGCCGGGTATCGCCTCGAATATCTCACGCGAACAGATGACCGGCGTGATGGGATCGTAGTCGCCCACGGTGATGAGCGTGGGGCATTTGATCTTCGACAGGCCGGCGCGCGCGTCCATTGTGCGCATTTCGCCGGTCGAGAAATAGCGCAGCGTATCGCCGCGCAGGATGGCGCGGCGGCGTGCCTGCGCCTGCAACTCGGCATTGCCGCCCGGCGGATTGTAATACGGCATGCACACGCGCATGTAATCGGCGATGGCCCCGTCGTCGGTTGTCCTCCAGAAGCGTTCGGCGATGGCGCGCGCATCCCTGCCCCCGCGCTCTTCCATCATCCGGTAGGTCTCCTCGAAGCGCATGCGCGCCGCCGTCGAGGACAGAATGAGTTTGGAGGGATGATCCGGATGACGCGCGGCATAGGCCATCGCCACCATGCCGCCGAAGGAATTGCCATAGACAACCGGCTTGGTGATGCCAAGCACATCGCAGAACGCCTTCACGTCATCGCCCCATTGCGCGAGCGTGAGCGTGGATTGTTCGCCGGTGGAGCGGCCATTGGCACGGTGATCGATATAGATGACCTGATGGGTATCGGCGAAGCGGTCGAAATAGGGGCGCATCGTCGAATGATCGAAGCCCGGCCCGCCATGCATGACGATCAGTGCCGGGCGTTCCACCATGCGCTCGCCATCGACGGCGAGCCCCGAGCCTGCCGTGTCGAAGAAGATGCGCGCCGTGCCGACATCGGCAAACATGGACGGGTTCCCGTGAGGCTGAGCCGCGACGATAGCGGCTCAGTCGCAAAAACGAAACGCTGCGAAATGTTTAATTTTCCACGCCGCTGAGAACGCGATTGAGAGGCTTGGCCAGCAGGAATGCGAGCACGCCGCCAATGACGGCAATACCGCCCTCGAGCGTCCAGAAATTCGCGGGCGTCATGTGTTCATAGAATGTGCCGACCCAGCCCACGAGGATGTTACCGACAAAGAGCGAGAGGAACGCCGCGCCGATCAGCGTCGCTTTCAATCCGGATGGCGCCGCGCGCGAGATGAGCGCCAGCAACGGTGGCCAGTAATAGAGGAATGCCACGCCCAGCAGCACGTCGTAGATGACCGGAAAGATCGCCGGCACGCGCACCGTGAGAATACAGCCGACTGCGACGATGAAATTCGCAATCGCCGCCATCCAGGCGCCGAGGCTGATCTTCATGACTTCATTCGGCTCACCGCCATGCTTGTTCTGCCAGCGCCACAGCGCGATCAAAACCGGCACGAAGACGATGCTGATGAACGGATCGATGGAATTGAACCAGGATGTCGGGATGTGGAATCCGAAGGCATCCAGATTCACATGCGCATCGATCCAGACAAGGCCGATGCTCGAATTCTGGTAATAGGCGACGGATTGCGGAACGGTGAGCGCCATCGCCACCACCAGCGCGCCGATCACGCGCCATTGCTTCGCATCGAGCGGCGCGCCAACGGCTTTCGTTTGATTGGCTTTCGGCGTTTCCTCGCTGAGGGTGCGATATCCGGCCAGATAAGTCGCAAGGCCCGTCAGCATCAGGATGCCCGCAAGCCCGAAGCCAGCGTGCCAACCATAGATTTGCGCCAGCAATCCGCAAATCAGCGGCCCCAATGTCGCACCGACATTGATGCCCATGGAGAAAATCGAATAACCGCGCGTGCGTCCGGGCCCGTCATCTTCCGCATAAAGCTGGCCGACCTGCGTGGAGATATTGCCCTTCAGCAATCCGCAACCGACGATGAGCAGGAACAGCGCGAGCAGGAAGGATTGATCGAACGCCATCGCGAGGTGGCCGGCGCTCATCAGGATCGCACCCAGGATCACCGCGTTGCGCCGCCCCAGCCAGCGATCGGCGATAAGCCCGCCGAACACCGGCGTGAAATAGACGAAGCCCGTGTAGAGACCATAGATCTGCGATGCCAAGCCCAAGGTGGACAGCGGTCCGAAGACGGATTCAAGTCCGGCGCGGAACGTCGCAAAGCCTGCCACATTCCCGATGCGGCCCGGCAGGAACAGGGCCTGACTCATGTAGAGCACCAGCAGCGCCGCCATGCCGTAATAGGAAAAGCGTTCCCAGGCTTCAGTGAAAGACAGATAGGCCAGCGCGCGCGGCTCGCCGAAGAAGGTTCCTTGCCTGGATGGCGCTGTGCCGTCCGCGAGTTCAACCATGCGCGTTCAACCTCGTGTCGCGGAAGTGAGAGCCGTCATGGGGCGACAAATCTGGGCATCTGTTTTGCCGAGTGTAGCGCGTTTTTCCGCGGCGTCGAATTCAGACGGCTCTACAAGACCGGTGGCTTTCACCAGATACCTCAGGCGGCCGCTTGTCCGCTGCATCAAGCGATTGGATTCAGCAGCCTGCGCCAATGTCATGCGCAATTGCTCGGCCTCAACGTCGCTCAACCGCCGTCCCGGACCGACCATGCTGTCCAGAATCGTCCACTGATCGTTCTCCCTGTCGCTCATCCCGCTGAGAACCGCTGTCCGTTGTGCGATCTGGACATAGGCGAGCATCTTCTTCCGCGGCAGATGCGAAACGGTGTCGTTCGCCACCAGAGCGTCCCACGCCCCGATTGTCCAAGGCGTATAGGGAGGATGGCCAATGGCTCCAATCGCGGGCAGCCGACCACTGTCCGAAGCGCGTTGCACAACTTGTGAAAGAAAGATGAGGCGCCGCGCGATGCAACCATTTTGCGCCTCCCGCAGTGCCATGTTGTCCGCTTCGCGAATGAACGCTTCTTTCAGCGCGGCGTCGCCGGTATCCACCTGGCGCATCCAATGGAGTGACTCTACAGCCTGCTCGGCGCCAAGCGCGATCACGACGCCGATCACGATGATGCCGATTTCCTTCAGCAGCTCGCGCCAGCCATGCACCGCTTTCGGTTTGTGTATTTCCATATCGCGCCCCTAGCGCCGCGCAGCAGTGCACCCGTTATCGAGACTCTTCCTGTTTGTGCCCGCGGCGACAAGCCCGTCCCAAAAATCTGTGATCTTCGTTCGCCGCGCGTTCCGGCTCTTAGGGTTCTTTCCTAGCCCTGTGCGAGCCTTGCGCATTGGGATCGTTCAGCCGGCGATAGATCAAGACGTGCCGCGATAGCGAACTGTTTGCGCGCCTCCGCCTTGTCGCCGCTCCACAGCAACGCCTCGCCCCATTTCAGATGCAGGCGTCCCCAATTGGGTGCGTATTCGCTCGCCTCCGCGAACTTCGCCAATGCGAGATCGGAGCGATTCTTTGCGATCAGGCCTTCGCCCCACATTTCCAGCGGATCGGCGAAGTGCGGGCCTTTGTCATGCGCCTGCGCAAACTTCGCGATGGCGCCATCGAGATCGCCTTTCGCCATCAGCATCGCGCCCCAATCGGCGTAAGCGAAGGGAATGGACGGGGCAAGCGCAACGGCGCGGGCGAACCAGCGCGTCGAAGCGCTCCAATCCTTCTCCTGTGCCGCGATCTGACCGCGCGCACGCAGACAGAGATAACAATCGAGCGGGGTGCGCCCGATCTCAGCCCATGCCGCCTTGAAATCTGCGGTCTTTGCGCGGGCCAGCGCCACACGCGGAGATAGGGCCGCGAGAAGCGGCGACAGGCTCCGGGGGTCTCTTCCCGCAGGCTCGGCAAGCACCCGCTCGATATCCTTGCGGGCATCGACCCAGTCGCCGCGCACGGCGAATTGCTCGAATTGCGGAAAATCCATGTTTGTCTGGTTCCAACCCGACATGACGTCTGCACGCGGAAGCAATGCAGCGTCGGTGTAGCCACCCAACGCGCGGCGTGACGCCGCCACATCGTGCAGCAACGCAAGATCGGCGGATTTCATGTATGCGGCGGTCCAACGCGAGCCGTTAAAATCCGGCGTGTCGAGTTGCTTGTCGTACTGCGCAACGGCGCCGGGAAAATCGCCGGTCTCTTCGGCGATGTTTGAATCCGTCAACTGCTCCATGACGATGCGGGCCTGCGGACGGATTTGATCTCCGCCGCCGGCGGCGGAAGCCGCCTTCGCGGCGTAGTCGAACCGCAACACCTCTTCGTCATGACCCGCGATGGCTTCAACTTGCGAGACGTTCGCCTGCGCCAAAAGATTGTGCGGATCGAGCGCTGCACCGGTTCGCGCGCGCGCAATCGCGGTCGCCAAATCGCCGTTTGCGAGAGCGGGATACATCCAGATGGCGTAGGCCCAGGGCTTCTCCGATGCCGGCCCGTTGGCAATCAGGTCTCTGAGAACCGCATCCACTTCCCTGCGGCGTCCGTAATTCAGCAGATGCACCGCATAGCGGAACGGCTGCGTCTGGCGATAAACCGCCTCCGCCGCGCGATCCATGAGCGCATTCAAACCGCTTTCACCGCTTTCGAACGACTCACCGGGATTGCCGCTGGTGCGCACGACCACCGTGATGCCTTTTGCACTTCGATAGACGTCGCCCGATATATGCGTCTGATGACCGAGCCATCCGACGAGATAGCGGTAAGCTTCGCTGATTGAAATGCCGGTATCCGGAATCAGCACCTTGATGTCGCCGCCCATGCCCGCATAACTGCTGGGTGCGCGCGCGGAATCGATATTTGCCTGCAGCGCCGTGAGCCGGTCCAGCAACAGGCTTGAAACGACCGAGCCGGTTAACCCCCGCGCCTGCATATCGGGCGGCACGTTGAACGCCTCTATCACCACGCCATCGTCATGCGCGGCGGACCACACCGCTGTCGCGATGGCGAACACGAAGAGCGCGCCGATGGCAACCAGCATGATTTGCATCGCGCCCTTCATCTGGTCGTTGAAGCGGCGCCAGCGCAGATGGGACAGTTCGAACGCGTTCAGCTCGATCAGGTTTTCGCTTTGCAGCCGGGCAAGGCGAGTTTGCTCGTCCAGATAAGCGTCGGCTTTCGCCGCGCTCGCTGCGTGGAAGGCCACGGCTTCCGCACCGGCGCCGGTTCCGGACGCCCGTGCTGCGCCATCTTCACTGTCGTCAGCCATGGCGTTTCATACCGGAAAGTTCGCCCTTCTCCGCCGCGGTCAGATCGAGACCGGAGGCGATGGCGAACTGCTTTTGCGCGCCGGCCTTGTCGCCCGACCAGTTGAGTGCCTCGCCCCACTTTAAATGCAGCCGGCCCCAGTCGGGTGCGTACTTATTCGCTTCCTCGAATTTGGCCAGCGCCAGATCGGAGCGGTTCTTGGCGATCGACGCCTCGCCCCACATCTCCAGCGGGTCGGCGAAATGCGGGCCTTTCTCGTTCGCGGTTTTGAATTTCTCGATGGCGCCGTCGAGATCGCCTTTCGCCACCAGCATCGCGCCCCAGTCTGAATCGGCAAACGGTATGGACGGCGTGCGTGACGAGACCATTGCGAACCAATGCGCGGCACCGTTCCAGTCATGATTGAGCGTCGCGATATTGCCGCGCATGCGCACGCACAGATCGCAATCGAGCGGCGTCTTGCCGATCAGTGCGAGCGCGCCTTTCATGTCGCCGTTATGCGCCAACGCCGCCGCGGTGTAGGGCCAGATCCGGCGTGACAGCGTGACGGGCGTGAAGGCCGGCGTGTAGGGAGGAATATTCTCGCGGTCCTTCAGATATTTTTCGAAGCGCGCAGTTTTTTCGATGACGCCCTTCCAGTCTTTCAAATCGTAAAGAACGCCGATTTCAAAGATGCCGCGATTCACGATTCCGATGCGGACGGTGGGGACCGGAAGACTGTTCCAGGCATTGCGAGCCGCTCCCGTTTCATGAAGCAAGGCGCGGTCTTCCGCCAGCGACCCGCGCGCGGACTCGGCAATGTGCGCGTAGTCGGGCGCAAGGGCCGTCTCCACGTTCTGGCGCTGGGCCTCATCGTAATCGCCCGTCAGTTCGGCCACGAACGCGCGGTTGGCGGGCAGGCTGATGGTGCTGGCCCGCGCGCTCATTTCGCCGTCGCCATTGGCGAGCAGCGCAACGCTTTTTTTCGCCGCCGCAAGCGCCACCTCGTCATGGCCAAGCGATGCGTCCTCGGCGGATATATTCTGGTAGGGAAGCGCAAAACGCGGCGCGAGCGGGATGGCTCTGGCCTGAATTTCCGGTGCATGGAGCGGATCTGCGAATTCCGCACGCGTACCGATCCCCATATAGGCCCAGATGCGATCGCGCAACGATCCGGATTGCACCAGCCTTTGCAGAATTTGCGGCGTGGACTCTCCGTTCGACCCCGGACGGCCGGTGAGATAGATGGCATAGCGAAACGTCTGCGTGCGGGCATAGACGGATTCGGCCGCTTTCTGCATCAGCGCATCGAGGTCGCGTTCGCTTCCCTGTACTGTATCGCCGGAATCGCGGCTGGCACGCACGGTGACGGCAAGACCATCGGGCGTGCGATAAATCTCTCCAGAAATATGCGTCTGATGTCCGAACCAGGCCGCCAGCATGCGATAGAATTCACCGACCGAGACGCCGGTGTCGGGAATCTGGACCTTGATGTCCGTACCCCAGTTGTTGGCATAGGAATCCGCCGGCCGCCCGGAGTCCGTCTCGTTCTGCATGGCCGTAAGCTTGTCCTGCAGCTGTGCAGCAACCGCCTGCCCAGTGATGCCGCGCGCCGACAGATCGGCCGGCACGCTGAAGGCTTCGATCACAAGGCTGTTGTCATGCGCGGCCTTCCAGATCGCCGTGCCGATGAGCGTTGCGAAGGCAAGCATGATTGCGGCGACGCTCATTTCGAAGGCGAATTTCATTACCGTGCTGGCATGCGTGAAGCGCAAGGACCAATGGCGGATCTTGTCCTCGCGCACCAGGTCGTCCGCTTGCAGCCGCGCGAGGCGTGTCTGCTCTTTAAGATAGGCTTCGGCCGTCTCCCGGCCCGCGGCGGAGAGCGCCCAGCCCGCGTCGGAGGCGGCACGCGCGGGACCATCCTTTTCCTCAGCCATGTAGAGCTCCCATGCGCGCGCGTTCGGATTTCTCGGAAAGCGAAAGATCGAGCGCTGCGGCAATGGTGAATTGTTTTCGCGCGCCGTCATGATCACCGCTCCACAACAACGCCTCGCCCCATTTCAAATGCAAGCGGCCCCAGTTGGGCGCGTATTTGTTGGCTTCCGCGAACTTGGCGAGCGCAAGATCGGAACGGTTCTTCGCAATCAGTGCCTCGCCCCACATCTCCAGTGGATCGGCGAAGTGCGGGCTTTTCGCGTGCGCGCTCTCGAACTTCGCAATGGCGCCCTGCGCATCGCCTTTCGCCAGCAGCATCGCGCCCCAGTCAGAATAAGCGAAGGGGATCGACGGCGCCTGCTTCACCGCGCGTGCGAACCAATACACTGCGCCGTTCCAGTTGCGTTCGCGCCCATCAACCGCGGCATGCGCGAGGAGGCAGGCGTAGCAGTCGAGCGGCCCATCATCCGCTGCCTTATGCGCGCCGGCGAAATCGCCCGTCGCCGCCAGCGCCTGCGCAAGCAGCGGCTCGGCCCGCGTGTGCGCGAGAAGCGCGCCATAGCCCGGGCCAATCCCGGTGTCCGCCTTCGGCGTGCCGATATAGGCGCGCGCATCGGCTGCCGCCGCGCGCCAGTCGCCGCGCGCGATGTCGATGAAGGTGCGCACGCGGGCCAGGTCGGAAGGATCGAACGGATCGGTCTGCGAAACGTCGATCGACCTCTGCTGCGCGATCGCCGCCAGCGCCGCGGCCGGGTCGTGCAACCGCGCCAGCGCCTCGGCATGTATCACTGGTGCGTCGCCGGGCGAGCAGTCATAAATGCACGGCAGGCTCGACAGGTTGGTAAAGTCGCCGGTTTCGCGGTCGCGCCACTCCGCACCCAATTGCTGCACAAAGTCAAAGCCAGTGCTGCCGGCGGCGCGCCACGACCCGACATTGTCGCCACGCTTGAGCAAGGTGATCGCCCACGCCTGTGCGAGCACGTCCTGGTCATGACCCAACGCACGGGACGAATTGAGCATTTCCATGTGCTGCGGCGCGCCCTTGGCATCCAACGCGATCGCGTACCGGGCGAGCACCGCTGAGCGCCGCACATTGCCGGTCACGACGCGCACTTGGAGGGCGTACAGCGCGTAGGCCTCCGCGAGATCGGGGTTGCCGGTAGACAGCATGATATTGCGCCTTGCTGCCTCGAGTGCATCGGCCCTGCGTCCCTTGGCGCTCAGATAGAGCACGATGTTGATGGGGTCGACGGCCGCAAAAATGCGTTCGGCGGCCGTCTGTTCCAGCGCGTTGAGATCGCCCGCATTGCCTACGACGATGAAGCTGTCGGCACCGCCGAGCGTCAGGGTCAGCGCGGCGCGTCCGTCCTTCAACGCGCGCAGATTGCCGGAGAGATGCCGCTCATGGCCAAACCACAGCTTCAGGTAGCGCCACGCCTCGGCGAGCGAAATGCCCGTGTCCGGGATTTCAACCTTGACGTCCTGCTGGCGATCCTCGCGCACAGCGTTGGAGCCAGCCAGAGAATTGGCGTTGGCGAAATCGCGGATCGTGGCGATCTTCGCGGTCATATCGTCAGCGACGACATCCCCGCCGATACCGCTTTGGGCGTAGGCTGGCGGGACCGAGAACGAATCCACCACCAGACCGTCCGCCTGGCTCGCGCTCCAGACCGCCCAGATGATGCCGGCGACGACGCAAAGCCCCAACGCAACCAGCATGATCTGCAGCGCGCCTTTCATCTGGTCGTTGAAGCGGCGCCAACGCAGATGGGAGGTCTCGAAGGCATCGAGCTTGGCGAGATTTTCGATCTGCAGATCGGCAAGGCGGCTCTGCCTGCGCAGATAGTCGCGCGCCTCTTCCGACGCGCCGGCATTCATCGCCAGTTGCGCCGCGCCCGGATCGCCCGGCGCGCCTTTCGCCGAAGCGACGCTGTCGAAATCGTCTTCCATGCACCCCCCACAACCGGGTGGCGACGCGCCACGCATCACGCCCCGTGCGTTGGATTTCTATAACTTCTGAAGGGAAAAGCCCTAACAAAACCGTAGGTTGTGAGGCTATGCGCGACAATGTACATTTTTGATCGCGTGTGGGGCGCCTCGGGCATGTCGGAAAAATCGGATCTTTCAACGTGGCGGGTGGACGAGGGTGAAACCGATCTTCATGCGCCACGCGTGCGCGCGCACCCGCTCTTCGCCAAAGCCGCGCGGGCTTTGGCCACGAACTCGCTGGCGGCCGGCGACAGCGGCAGGGCGCTCGCCGGAATCATGAAGGATGCCGGCCGTTACGTTGCGGCGATGTGGGCGATCTATCTGCACCTCTCCGGCGGGCTTACGCTTCCGCGCCTGAAGGAAATCTGCGTCTCCTCGGGCTTTCTCAGTCCAGGCCGCGCGCGGGCGATGCTCCTGTACATGCGCTATCTGGGTTATGTCGTGCCAGTTTCCGACCGCGTGCGCGGCGAGCCACAACGTTATGTGCCGACGGCGGAATTCCGCGAATCCTGGCGCGATCATTTGCGCTTGGCCATGCAGGCCGCCTGCATCATCGAACCGGCCGTGCAAACTGTTATCGACCGCCTCCAGGAGGAGGAGGTGTTTGAACGGATTGCGCGGCTTCAGGCCGAAGGCCTCTTGTCGCTGTCACGCGCGCGCGACCGCGAAACCACCCATATCCGCGTATTCATGCATCGCCATGCCGGAATCCAGATCATGTCCACGCTGTTGACCACGCCGGGCGAGGCGTTTCCGCCGGAGGGGGCCATCCCCTTCTCCATCGCGGCCGCGTCCCAACGCTTCGGCGTCTCGCGCATCCACATCCGGCGCATGCTCAACGATGCCTTGCGCGAAGGCTTCTTCTCGCAGGCCAATGACGGCGTTGTGGTGATGACCGAGAAAGCGCGCGAAGAATTGCGCGGTTCCTATTCGATGCAGTTCTCCCAGCTTCTCGCGTCGGCGGCGGCGGTGATTGTCCAAGCGCCGGCGCCGCATGCCCAATCCGGCAAGACGAAAGTCCTCGCCGCGGCCGCGTCCTAGGCGTTCAACGCGCCACGGCTGCCGCCTTCGATAGGGCTGCCCGTTCCGCGGGCATAAGATAGAGCGCCGCGGCGATGGCGAATTGCTTTTTCGCTCCGTTCTTGTCGCCGTTGTAAAGCAGCGCCTCGCCCCATTTCAGATGCAGGCGGCCCCAATTGGGCGCGTATCTGTTCGCCTGTTCGAATTTCGCCAGCGCCAGATCGGACCGGTTTTGCTTCACCAGCGCTTCGCCCCACCCTTCCAGCGGATCGGCGAAATGCGGACCTTTGCGGTTTGCCGAGCGGAATTTTTCGATCGCACCGGCGGCATCGCCTTTGTCCAAAAGCATCATGCCCCAATCGGTATCGGCGAAGGGGATGGATGGCGAGCGCGCCGACACCATGTTGAACCAGTAGGCTGCCGCATCCCAACGATGCTCGATTTGCGCGATGCGGCCGCGCGCCCGCACGCACAGATCGCAATCGAGGGCGGTGTGCTCGATACGCGTATTCGCGCCGCGAATATCGCCTTTCATCGCCATCGCCACGCTGGCGAGCGGCCGGATCGCCCGTTCCTCGAAGCTTATGCCGGCCTGTCCGAGATCGGCAGCCATGACCTCCAGCGTGTCGGTGACCGCCAGAACGTCCGACCAGCGGCCAAGCTCGTAATACGTGATCAACATGATGGCCGTGCGATTGAGGATGACGTTCTTGTTGGTGGACAGGGGATTGTCCGAAATCGCGCCATGCACACCGCCGCTGTCGTGCAGGAATGCATAAGCGATGACATCGGCTTCGCGCAGGTTCTCCAGTTGGTTCCCCGCATCGGGAAGGGTTTCACCCTCCGCATCGAGGCGGAGTTGTTCCTGGAAATCCCCGACGCTGCCGGCGTTGGCAGCTTGCGCCGATCGCGCATTGATCGCCGCCGAGCGCGGATCCATGTCCGACGCATCGCCGCTCTTGAACGCTTTCACCAGCTTCAGACTCCAATCGTAAGATTGCTGATCGTGCTGAAGACTGGCCTCTTCCTGTGTCAGGTTGAGGAGCGCCATCGCGAAATTGGGACGCAGCGCGAGCGCCTTGTGAAGAACGCGCACGGCTTCATCGGGCTGGTTGCGGGTTTTGTAGATATTGGACAGACCGATATAGGCCCAGGCCCGCTCCTGCAGCGAACTGTTCGCGGCGAGCCGGCGATAAACGGCGTCCGCCTTGCTCTGATCGTTGAAATTCTGGCTGCTGAGATACACGGCATAACGATAGGGCTGGGTCCGCAGATAAACGCTTTCCGCTGCCTTCTGCAGAAGCTTGTCGAGATCGGCTTCCTTGCCGACGAAAACCGGGCCCGCGTCGCTGCCGACACGCGCCGTCAGAATGAGATTGCCCGTCGCATCGCGATATAGCTCGCCGCTGATATGCGTCTCGTTGCCAAGCCATCCGCGCAGATAACTGTCGAGCTGCCCGATGGAGACGCCCGTCTCCGGGATCTGCACCTTGATGTCCTTGCCCCAGTCGTTTGCGTAACTCGACGCCGCGCGGCTGGACACCGTCTTGGCCTGCAGCCCGGAGAGCTTGTCGAGCAGGCGCGCGGCGACGACCTGTCCGGTGAGGCCGCGGTTGGTCATGTCGGCGGGCACCGAGAAGGTCTCGATGACGAGGCCGTTATCATGCGCCGCCGACCACACGGCGGACGCGATGCCGACGAAAATCAGCAGGATGACGAGCCCGAGCACGATCTCGGCGGAGGTATAGAGCCACTCGCGGAAATGGCTCAGATGCAGCTGATGGAGCTGCTTGCGCAGGACGTCTGTCTTGGCGCGCAGGAAGTTGGAAGCGACGTCCCGGTCGGCGCCGGCAGCCGAGAGGCGCTCGAACGCCAATTCCTCGGCAATGTCCTCGTCATCGTCTTTTGGATCGGCCATGCGCGTCCTCGCCTGCCGGGCTCTTATAGCGACAGAGGGGCGCAGGCGGAAAGCGCCAAGCGCCTGTTTGCCCCTGTGAATTTGCCTTCCTATGATGCGTGAAAGAGATGGGGAGCCAAGGGACATGCTGGGACAGATGCAGGACTGGCCGTTGCTGGTCCACAAGATCATCGATCACGCGGCGCTCTATCACGGCGATCGCGAGATGGTGACGCGCGAGGTCGAAGGTCCGATCACCCGCACCAACTACCGCTCCATCGCCTCCCGCGCCAAACGCGTCGCCAAGGCGCTGGTGAAAGCCGGGATCAAGCCCGGCGACCGCGTCGGCACGCTGGCCTGGAACACGCACCGGCATCTCGAAGCCTGGTACGGCATTGCCGGCATGGGCGGCATCTATCACACGCTGAACCCGCGCCTGCACATCGACCAGATCGCATGGATCGCCAACCACGCCGAAGACAAGGCGCTGTTCTTCGACACGACCTTCATGCCCATCGTCGAACAGATTGCGCCCAAGCTGAAGAAGGTGAAATTCTTCGTGGCGATGACCGACAAGGCGAACCTGCCCAGGTCGAAAATCAAAAAGCTCTACGCCTACGAAGATTTCATCGCCAGGCACGACGACAAATTCCAATGGAAGGAATTCGGCGAGAACACTGCCTGCGGACTTTGCTACACCTCCGGCACGACGGGAAATCCCAAGGGCGTTCTGTATTCGCATCGCTCCAACGTCATCCACGCCCTCATGGCGGGGCAGACCGATGCGCTGGGCGTGAGCGGCACCGATACGATCCTGCCCATCGTGCCGATGTTCCACGCCAACGCATGGGCGCTCGCCTTCGCGGCGCCCATGATCGGCGCCAGGCTGGTGATGCCCGGCGCCAAGCTGGACGGCGCCTCCGTGTGCGAATTGCTCGAAACCGAAAAGATCACCATGAGCGCCGCGGTGCCGACCGTGTGGCTGGGCCTGCTGCAATATCTGGAGCAGACCGGAAAGACGCTGCCGCATTTGCGGCGCGTGGTGATCGGCGGCTCGGCCTGCCCGCGCTCGATGATCGAAGCCTTCGAAACCAAATATGATGTGGAAGTCGTGCATGCGTGGGGCATGACGGAGATGAGCCCGCTCGGCACGCTCGGCACCATAAAGTCGCATCTCATGGACAAGCC
>JANWJQ010000002.1 GCA_025451875.1 Rhizomicrobium sp. | reverse complement strand
TCCTTGACGGTCGACAGCTCGCGCACGTCATAGACGATGCGCGCGGTGCCAATGGCGGTGCCCGGGCTGGCGGCGATGCCATGTAGTTGCGACACAGAACTTTCCGCCCCGCGCGGTTTGTCGTTATACGGGGCCCAGCCTTTGAGGAATTTCGGGCCTTGCGCGCGCAGCGTTGTTTCCCAGACTTTGCGACGCACATCGATGCGGCGACTGGCTTCCATGCCGTCGAGCGTTCCGGCCAGGCCCGCTTCCACTTCGGCAACGCCGAGGAAAAAGACATCTTCACGCGTGCGCAGAACGCCGGATTTAACAAGTCGTGCGCCATAAGACAGATAGATGCGGCGGATTTCGTACCAGTTGCGATCGACGTAATAGCGGTGATTGTCGCGCACCGACATATAGGCTTCGTTGTAGCGAAACAGCCAGCGCAGAATGCGGCGGCGGATCGGCGCCGCCGGGCCGCGCAGCGCCCCCAACAGCTCCGCTTGTGCCTCGCGACGTGCCTTGGCGCTGCGGGCGTTGAACTCGCTGGGCCGCATCGCCGTGCTGTCGATATAGCCCTTCACGGTGGAGAAGCACTGATCGATGTCGTCGCCCCAACGCGGCCACACGACATCCTTGTAAGTCGAGCCCAGATGGCGATGTCCCCGCCAGAACGTCTCGAAGATCGCAATAAGTTCGCGGCCTCTCGGCATCCGCGCGATTCTCCCTTTGAACATCGCCCAGTCCGAAGCCTGCGCTGCCGCAACCGCTTGCGGACCGATGGCACGAATCTTTTGCGCGATATCCCAGAGCGCTTCGCTTTCTTTAACGGTCTCGCTGTCGTCGAGACCAGAACTGATGCGGGCGTAAAGGTTTTCGCCATCCGACCCCAGATGGGCAAACCAGCGGTCGAGTAATCCGGTGAGAAGCAGATGCAGGTCCTGCGCATGGGAAAGCACCGCCACCGCGCAAGGTGCACCGACCTTGATCATCTCGTCCCGCACCGCCGCCTGGTGCTTGCGCAGATCCTCCAGCGACAGTGCATCCAGATCGGTGTCGAGCCAGCGATCGCTTTTGGCGACATAGTCTGGCCATTGCGAATTTACATGGCGATAATTCTTGAAGAACGAGCGCGTTTCGCGGCTCTCGATCTCGTAGCTCAACATGCGCCGAAGCCGGCCCGTCCAACGGAAGGGGCTTTTCTGGAAATCGTCTTGCACGTTCTCGGGCACGAAATTCAGAATCCCGCGAATGCGTGCCAGCTGCGGCTGGAACGCATACATCCGGCGGATCATGTCGATGTCCGCGTAGGCCGTGGCGCGGTGATATTTGAACAGGTCGGGCGGCAGATAGGACTTGTCGCCATGCGCGCGGATGAAGCCGACGCGGCCTGGGGTGCTATTGTGGATGTTGTAGAACAGCGGACTGATCGGCGAGACCCATGTCTCGTCCGCCAACATGCGCGACCAAATGCGATCGGGCTTGTCCGGATTGGCTTCGGTGCTGTCTTTCCACGGCTCGAGCTCACGGCTGTAGAAAACGTCGGCGATCGTGGTGATCGGACGGCTCTGCAGAATGAAAAGTTCGCCGCGCCGCCAAGCCCATTCCAGATCCTGCGGAAATTGCAGCTGCTCGGCGATCTGTTTCGACACGCGCCAGATCTCGGTAACTGCATCGTCCGGCAGCGGCGACGGCTTGTCGCCTGCACGCCGCGATAGAATTTTGGCGTCACTGGCGCGAATGGTGATCTCTTCCGGATTCACTTCACCTGAAACCAACGCTTCGCCCAGTCCCGGCACCGAGTTGATGAGACCTTCCGACAGCGCGAGGCTCACGGGATTGGCGGTGAAGGACACGCCGGACCAATCGCCCTGGATCATCTCCTGGATGACGACAGCCATGGCGCCGTCTTCACGATCTGCCGAGCGTTCGCCGCGGTACTGCGCGGCGGCAACATTGCGGTAGGACGCCCAGCAGATCTTCAGCGCTTCGATAACAGCATCGAAGCCTTTGACTTCGAGCGAAGTGTGATAGAGGCCCGCGAAAGAACTGTCGGCGGCGTCTTCGCCGATGGCGGAAGAGCGAACGGCCAGTCCGCCCGCCACGTTCAGCGTCATCAAAACGTTGCGCAGTTCGGATAGAAAGCCATCGTTGGGCTCGCCCTTGCCCATGTCGCGATAGGCTTGCGCCGAGACGACGACAAATGGGGGCACCTTCGCACCCAGCCGGCATAGCCGAGCGAGCGAAGCTCCCTTTCCACCCGACACTTGCTCCTCGACGCTGAGCGGGTCGGATTGTTTGACAATCCAGGCCATAGGCCCTGTTCCCCTACAACGTCGTCTTGCCTGCGATACCCTTATGAAGCTGCTCGCGCGTCACGGCATGCGACCACCAGCATGAAGCCAGTCCCGCGCATTTGCCCCAGCCTTTCACGTCCCAAACGCCGGCACCCTCGTAGCCGACATTCGGACCGCCGCCGGCGACAGCGGCGCACATATGGTCCATATGTGCTTCGACGACATGACCTTCGACGTCCTCGATGCGCAGCGTGATGTCGTACATCTCGCCGGATTCCTTGTAGCGCGAGCTTTCCTGGATGCTCTTGAGCGCGAACATCTTCTCGCCATGCGCGATGTAGCCGCGCGGCAGCTCCTCGCCCGGCGGCCCCAGCATCTGCGCTTTCACGGACAACGAACCGTCCGGAGTCTGGATCGCATAGGTCTTCAGATTGTTCTGATCGAAGATGCCCATATCGCGGGTGCCCCAGGAATGATCGGAGTCGCCAGTCGTTTTCACGTCATAGCGTTTGCCCGCCACCGTGAGATGGCCTTCGGCCTTCCAGCCACGGTGATAGCGGTTCTTCGCCAGCCAGCGCGGCGTGGGATGGATGTTGTCCGCGAAGTCCCAGGGATCGGACATAAACTGGCAATCGACGTCGAAACTGCAATTGGCGCCGTCTTCAAAAGACAGGCGATAGCGCTTGAGCGGGTCCAGCAGCTTCATCGACAGGCCGCAAAGTTCGGCGTCGTCGAGATTTGCCTGCATCAGTTCCGGCACGTCGCGCTTGAAACAATAAGTCCAACTGCCGTTGGGGCCTTTAAGAAGATGGTTGGGAGATTTCCAGGCTGCTTCCGTCGAATTAAAATCGGCGGCGATGCCGTGATAAAAACAGACGAGCATGCCCGATTTCAGGGGCTGGTTCGGCACCACCCACAAATAGAGCCACGCGCCGATCTCGTTCTTCGGGTCGGAGTAGTTGTAGTACCAGCTCTCGCGCCACAGCGGATCCTTGTCCCACTCATGACGCAGCTCGTCCGAAGCCTTCAAAACCATCTACGCGTCTCCCTGCCCTGCATGCCGCTGTGCGGCTATTTTTTTGCCTGCCTCGCCCCTTCGGTGAGACAGGATCCGGATTCCGGATAATAATCTATTCAACAGAATTCACTATCCACTAGCTTTTAGAGGTGGTTCGCATTTTGTGCAAGAGCGCGAACGACCGGCGGGCGCAAATGCGCGCTTCGCGATGCAGCGCTGTTTCTTGATGCATCCACGCAACGCTGCCGCAGCGTCCCGTGCATGACGCAGTGCAGCAAATCGCCAAAGAAAGCTTGTTAGCGCTTGGTCTTGCGCGCGGCTTTTGCTTTCAGGGTTTCACGCCCCGTCTTGCGCTTGATCGATTCGATGAAGCGAGCCTGTTCCTTCTCCACGTCTTTTCGCGGCGGGAATTTCGACAGGATCATCTTTGGAAAAACTTCCGGGTCGCTGCCCGGAACGTCGCGGCCGCCGAAAATATCGCTGATCCATCGCGCGGTGGAAACAACCGTTGAGAGCAGTGCGGCTGCCTGCAATCGCGAATATAAATCAGTCTCTGGATCGACGCCGGCATCCATCGCAAAGGCGCGCGCCATTTCAATTTCATATTGCCGCACGATGCTGTCGTAACGGCTGCGCAGCGCCGGAACCGCGTCCATGCGCTGCATGATCGTGCCCTCTTCCGTGCGGGAACGCAGGCTGAATTCGTGCATGAAGTTCCAGAACAGCGTCATCGCATCGAGGTCTGCCGGCTTTCCCGCGACCTCCTTCTTGAACATGTCGAGCATTTCCAGCGTGCGCGCGAAAGCCAGTTCCTCCTTGCTCTCGAAGTAAGAGAAGAAGGTCGTGACATGAATCTGCACCGCATCGCATATCTCTTCGAGCGTGGTGTTTTCGTAGCCCTTTTCCGTGAACAGCTTGCGGGCGGTCGCGATGAGGGCAGCGCGCGTCGCTGCCTTTTTTCGTTCTCTTAGAGACATGGATGCTTCTTCAAAGGGTTCATCGCGGGAAGGAAATCTGGATGGCGTGAACGCGGTTCACGCCACGGTATCGAAGTTTCTGACGCAGCAGGTTCTGAAGATAACAAATACGCCGCGGCGTCAAGACAATCGAAGGCGCTCTCGAAGCTTCGTCCGCGCATATCATTCCGATCTTCCAATCCATGATCCGCCGATTTCGTTCGCTTGAATATCCTACTTGCTTGATTTCACTAGTGCATGGACTAAGTTGCCGCAAACGATGGGGAAATCTAATGGATTTGCAGTTGGCGGGCAGGATCGTGTTTATCGCCGGCGCCAGCCGGGGCATTGGATTGGGCATCGCGGAGGCCTGTCTTGCGGAGGGTGCAAAGGTCGCTCTCGTTGCGCGCGGCGCGGATGTATTGAAGGAAACGGCGGATCGGATGGCCAACCAATACGGCAAGGACCGCATCTGGACCGCGTCCGGCGACATGCGCAAAACCGCAGACGTGGAAAAGGCTTTCGGCGACTGCGAAGCGCAGCTCGGCCCGATCTGGGGTGCGGTCGCAAATGTCGGCATCCACCCCTGCCCGCCCGGATTCGAGGTTGATGACGCAAGCTGGGACGCCGGAATCAACCAAAATCTCGGATCGTCATTCCGCGTGGCGCGCGCGGCGCTGCGCCGAATGACGCCGCGCGGCGAAGGATCGATCCTGCTGATCAGTTCGATCGCTGGCCTCGCCGCGATGGGATCGGCCCTCACCTACGGCACCGCGAAAGCCGCCGTGAACCATCTCAGCGGCGAACTGGCCAAGCTGGCGGGCCGCTCCGGCATCCGAGTGAACGCGTTGGCGCCGGGCAATATCATTTTTCCCGATGGCGACTGGGACAAGCGCATGAAGGGTTCGCGTCGCGAAGCCTGGCAGCGCTGGCTCGACCGCGAAGTCCCGCTGAAACGCTTTGGAAAGCCCGAAGAGATCGGTAGCATCGCAACATTCATGTTAAGTCCCGTCGCGAGTTTCCTTGCGGGTGCGGTGCTGCCTGTCGATGGTGCCCAGAGCTGCTGAGAGAACCGATGACCTCCGTGCAATTCGCCTTTGTGAAGCTCGTCGTTCGCGATCTGGACGCGATGTCGAGTTTCTATCAGCGCGCGTTGGACCTCCATCCCGCCCGGACCATCGACACTGACACGATTACCGAAATCATCATGCGCCCCAAAGGGGAGAAGAACGGCTTCTGCCTCGTGCTTTACAAGCCCAAGGACGGACGGGAGATCACCGTCGGCAACGGACACGGCCCTGTCGGACTATACGTGAAAGATGCCGACGAAGCGTTCGACAATTCCATTCGCGAAGGCGCGTCGCCGCTGCAAAAGCCGTTCAATGTCGCCGGCTTGCGCGTGGCGTTCGTGAACGATCCCGAAGGTCACGAATTGGAATTTCTCGCCAGACCATCGGCGTGAATTCAAACCACGGCCAGTTCCTGCTTCATGGTCCGCGACGCAAGATAATAGTGCAGCGCCGCCCACAGCATCGCGAGGCTGAGGACCACCAGCGCATCGCGCGTCTCCAAGGACGTCGCATCAGCACCCAGAGCGGTGTCCAGCTGCCAATCAAGCTGCTACTGTTTATCCGGCGCGATCACTATACGGGCATCTTCGGCCCGAACTGATCCAAATAGTGAATTGGCATGGCCGCTGCTAGCCACCACCAGGTTTCAGCCTCAAGCAAAAGCAGGCCGCGTCTGCCCGCATGGCGGCACGGATCGGCGCGTCTCCCTTATATAGGGCCAGCATCGAGGCGGCGCGATGAGTGATCTTGCTCAGTCATGCCCCCATCCTAGGGCCTCACTTCGCATTGACCCATCTCAATGTCTCTTGGCAGCGATGCATCTTATTCTTGACAATGAACAGCCTCGGTCGCGCCTATCAGGTTGCAATAGAGATGCATCGCACCTTCGGAGAAGAGGCGGCGAACGTTGCAGCGGAGCGGGCCGACGATTGCCACCTGAAAGGTGACGAAGACGGGGCCAGCCACTGGGTCCGCGTCACAGCCTTCCTGACGCATATGGACAAGTACCCAAGCGCCCACTGAATCCCGCCAAATCCCGATATTACCCGGTATATCCCGCTAAGGCTGGGCTTGCGGCACTTGCGCCAATGCGGCTTTTTCGAAGCATGGAGCATTTCGTGTTCCAGGTTTAGTGGCTACCGCCATACCCCGATGTTCGGCGATATCGCCGGTCACCGTCCGCCGGCGATTTCAAAAGCCAATTGAATCGAATGCTGCCTGCCGCTCTATGCGGCATTTATTAATCTTGATGAACAACTCGAAGTCTTTTTGAACACAATCGTCGCCGTTGTGCCAACGTACTCAGCACTTTCTATCATGATCGTAGCGCCCATGCGACGCGCGAGAGAATAACTAATGGCCAACCCCAGACCAGTTCCTTGGTACTTACGACTATAGGCGCCTTCCGCTTGCACAAATGGGCGGCCGATCTGGGCAAGCGTATTGGAAGGTATGCCGCACCCTGTGTCCCGCACGTGGATCGCGCATTCGATCGTGCTCTCGATCGAGAATATCTCGATTTCTGAGTCAGCGGGGGAGAATTTTATGGCGTTAGAAATCAGGTTAAGCAAAATTTGTTTCAGCGCCTGTTGGTCAGCGAGCACGTTCGTGGTTTCATTTTCCAGATGAACTGCCAAGTGGAGGCCTTTATTGGTCGCGAGAATTCCGCCAATCCGCACGACATCGTTCAAGGTATCTTGAAGGCGAACTGGCTGCAGATCGATAGACGACTCGTCTGCGTCCAGCTTTGAAAGTTGAAGGATGTCGTTCACAATTTGCAGAAGGTGGTTGCCACTGTGATGTATATCG
>JANWJQ010000001.1 GCA_025451875.1 Rhizomicrobium sp. | reverse complement strand
TCGCAACGGGGACTTGGCGGTTTGCCCCCGCAACAGTTGGAGACTCATTGAGGTCTCGTAACGCTCCTGCGAACACCTCGAAGATCCCAGCGATCTCAACCGGTGAAGCTATACAGAGCGATATTTAGCGCGTTAATCGTCTTGTCAAGTGTAGGCGGTCGAATACTGGAATTCGCACCCCATTCTTCCAATAAAACATCCAAGTAAAAGGGATGCATTATTGAAGTTTATTCAAGTAAAGACGGTGCGATATGCGCATATACGGTGCGTTCTAAATTTCCGCGAATGTTGCGCGCTGCAAGACGAAACAGCGAACCACGTCGCGATAACTCACGAAGCTTTGCGCATTGAAGCGACTCATGCGCAATGATTCGCGTTTGCCATTTCCGAAAAGTGATTCAGGACTGACTCGCACGCATCACTGCGAAGTCTGTGGACCACGATAGTCGCGCGCATCATAAAGCTGCGTCACGCGAATATGGCGACCGCCGATCGGCACCGTGACGGCTCTTGTCAGCGTCTGCGAATCGAAACTCTTGAGGACGGATGGCGCTTCGGAGGGCGATAGGACCATCAACACCCGATGGGCCGGCGGTTTCAGCCGCAGGGTCATCTGGAAATGATCGTCATCGTGCAGGTCTTTGTCCCACATGCGGACGAAAGCGGTGCGGGGTGCCGCGTAATAGAGCAACTCGGCCATGATGCTGCGATTGGCGGCGGAGATGATGGCGTAGTGACCGTCATTCGCCTCTTCGGCCACCGCATCGCCCAGGGCGCGCCAGCCTTCCATGCGCTTGAAGGCGTTACCCAAACCGATGCCGTCGGCGAAGGTGGGCGAGACGAGGATCAACCACAGGCCCACCATCACGATCCCATCGATCGCAAAGGACAGCCACAGCACGCGGGAATTCCACAGACCCACGAGCGCCGCGACGGCAAGCGGCGTGGCCGCCACATAGGCTGTTGCCGCCCAATTGGCATTGGCTTCCGAGATGAATGACTGGACCACGATGAGGATCAGCGGCGGCGCACAGAACGCTGCGAGAACGAGACCGCCCTGCGGACGCTCCGGTCCACGCGCGAGCTTCCAGAACATCAACAGCACGCCAACCATCAGGAGCGGACCGAAGACGCCGAATTGTCCACCGATGAACTCGGCCGTGTCGGCAAGGCTGTAACGGGCATGGCCCCAATCGGCATTGCTTTCGGTATGCGCCACGGTTGGGAAATGATGCGCCGCGTTCCACAGGACATTGGGCAGCAACAGCAGCAGGCCGATCACCAGAATGGCGACGCCGCGGCCGCTCAGAACGACCTTGCGGGCTTTGGGGGAGAACAGTGCCGCGAAGCCCGCACACAGCAGGAAATAGAACATCGCATATTTGGCTTCGAGGCCGAGGCCGAAGGCGATGCCGCCGAGGACGGCCCAGCGCCAGCGCGGATCGTCCATCGCGCGCATGAAGGCATAGAGCGCGGTTGCCCAAAAAAAGAGCAGCGGCACATCAGTGGAAATGAGACCGGACGAATAGGACGCGCCGGGCGTGGTGAGATAGGCGATGGCGCTAAACATGCCGATACGGGCATCGAAGCAGCGGCGCGCAATGCCAAACACCAGCATCGCCGTCAGGGCATGCAACAGCGGCGATCCGATCCGGATGGCCCATTCGGCATCGCCAAAGATCGCCGTCGTCAGCCAGATGACCCAACCGATCATCGGCGGCTTGGAGAAGTAGCCCCAGTCGAGATTCTGCGACCACCACCAATATTGCGCCTCGTCCGGATAGAGATCGAGCGGCGACAGCAGAAGCACGGCCACGCGGGCGGCGGTGATCGCGGCGATGAGGGCAAGCGCGATGTGGAAATAACGGCGGTCGTCGGCACTCATTCCGAAGGCGGCTCCATGATCTGTTGGGCGGGCGTGACGCGATAAACGGTGATGTGCTCACGCCGGCCGCGCGAATAGTCGAAGCCGGAGACACCGTCCACGGGCTTGGCCGTCGCCTCCAGCGAACGGAGCTGTGTGAGGAACTTGGCTTTCTCCTGATCCTCGATCAACGCCAGTCCTCCCTGCTCCACGACGATATTGGCCGCGCGGGTGCCGTTCTGGATCTGCGTGTCGGTGCCCAGAAGGAAGACGAGGCTCGGCTCGACATAGCCGCCGAGCACGACCGGCGGATCGTTCGGCTGCTTGTATTTGTCCACCAGCGCGGCAGCCTTGGGGCTCATCCAGATCTGGTCCACCTTCGGCGCCACGCCCCATCCGATCAGCGGATAGAAGATCACCGCGGCAGCCACCGCGAAGAGCGATGCGAACATCGTGCGGCGCGCGATGAAGAAGACAACCGCCGAGAGGCCCAATGCGCCGCCGATGCAGGCGCCCGCGACAAGCCAGGGATCGATGCCTTCGCCGAAATATTTGGGTGCGAGGATCGGGACGATGGTGAAGGCCGCGACGCCGAGCGCAAATTGCAACGCCGCCAGATAGCGCAACACCTTTTCCCAGGTCGGCTCTTCGGGTGCCGGCGCGCGCATCGCCCATAGCGCGCCCAGAAACGCCACGGCGGGATATGCCGGAAGAATGTAATGCGGCAGCTTGGTGGGAACGATTTCAAACAGGAGCCATGCCGCGCCCGCCCATGCGATGAGATAGCGGATTGCCGGATCGCGCCGCAACGCAATGCCGCTGCCCACACCCGGAAGCGCGAACAGGGTCGCGGGCCACAGCGTCACGCTGGCAAGCAGCAGATAATAGCCCGGCGGCGCACCGTGGGTTTCCTGACCGCCCAAAATCTTCGCCGCGAAGTCATGTCCCAGCGCCTGCTCGTAGAACTCGCCGCGCGTGGCGAATTCGATGGCAATGCCCCACGGCAATACGATCACCGCCGTCAGCAGCAAGCCCCAGCCCCAATGGATCGTCTTGATCCATTTCCAGTCCCGGTCCCACAGCGAAATCGCGACAACCGTCACGGCCAACACGGCGATGATGATCGGTCCCTTGATGAGAACGCCGACCGCGAAGGCCGCCCATCCTCCCAAAGCGACCCACAAGCTCGGTGGGGTCTGTTCCAGACGCGCGGCCAGATACGCGCGTATCAGCAAGGCTTGCGAGCCCAGCACCGTGCCCAACAACACCGCATCAGTTTTCGCGATGCGTGTTTCAGCTGTTAGCCCCACCGTGAATCCTATGAGCGCGGCGGCTATCAATGCCGTCTCGGGCGGCGCCAGCGCCCTTGCGCACCAATAGGCCAGCAGCACAGCGATGAAACCGCCGATCAGCGATGGCAGGCGATAGGTCCAGATTTCGTTATAGGGCGGCTTGCTGAAGGCGAGCGTCGCCGCGGCCTGCATCCAGTAGATGCCGACCGGCTTCTTGTAGCGCGGGCCCACGCTGTAGCGGATATCGATATAATTGCCCGTCTCGATCATCTGCTTGGACGCTTGCGCGAAACGGCTCTCATCGCGGTCGAGTGGCGGCAAGGTGAAGAACCCCGGAACCCAGGCGATGACGCAAAGCAGGAACAGCGTGGCCAGCGGCCAACGCGCCAGCAACGCCAGAACCGGAGAGCCTTCGCTCTTGCCCGCCACTGCCTCGCTCATGTGGAACGCCTCTTGAAGGAAGCCCGCTGATTGGCGGGGATTGTTAACGGATGGCACATGGATTGCCGAGCGGTGCGGCGTGGATATTAGCCCGCTTTCGGCTCTGGAACTTGGCTGTGACCGCAGCGGTCCCGGACGGCGGGGTGCGCCGCATTGGCACAGGCCTGTTTCCGGGCGATGTGAGCCTGTATAAGGCGCGCGCCGCGCGCGGCCGCATGTTTTCGTTCAACCTGTTTCACCGGGAAGCGGATTTTGCGCAAACCACTTTATTGTACCCAGGGATTGAACGGAACCTCGCCATGACGGTCACGCTTTCCGTTGTCGTGCCGGTCAAGGATGAGGCGGAGAACGTCGCACAGCTGGCGCTGGAGATTCTGCGCGCCGTCGGCACCGAAGCCGAGATCATCTTCGTCGATGACGGCTCGCAGGATAACACCGCTGAAGTTCTGAAAGCTCTCAAGAGCGAAATTCCTTCGCTGCGCGCCATCGCGCATGGCCGCAATATCGGGCAAAGCCGCGCCGTGCGCACGGGCGTTCGCGCCGCGCGGGGTGAAATCGTTGCAACATTGGATGGCGATGGACAGAACGATCCGGCGGATATTCCAAGGCTTGTCACCGCATTGCGCAATGCGCCGGCGGCGGCGCACGTGGGCATGATTTCCGGCGTGCGCCAGCATCGCAAGGACGACGCCAACAAGCGGTATGCGTCAGGCTTCGCCAACTGGTTCCGAAATGCGATGCTGCATGACGGCGCGACCGACTCCGGTTGCGGCCTCAAAGCGTTTCGCCGCGACGCTTTTCTTTCGCTGCCCTATTTCGACAACATGCACCGCTTCCTGATCGCGCTGATGCAGCGCGAAGGTTATGTGGTGGAATATCTGCCGGTGGAGCATCGCCCGCGCGTGCATGGCGCCTCGAAGTACAAAAATCTCAGCCGCGCCTTGGTGGGCTTCTTCGACACCTTCGGCGTGCGCTGGCTGCAGCATCGCTTCAAGGGCGCGGTCGAGCCAAAAGAGATCTGACGATACTCAGCGCGGTTCCGTACTGTGAAAATCCCGCCGAATGCCTGAGGGGCTATGGCTTCCGCATGGCGGGCGCACGCTTAACCATAGCTGTCACACAGCCGTCGCCCCCACGCCCCTTTTCCGCCCCAATATGATACAAGGTTGATCAGGTATTGGGTTTACCGGGGGAGTTCGACCGATGTTTCGCCTTTTTCCGCTGCTGATTATTCCGCTGATTATCTACAACCTGTTTGCGCTCGGTGGCGGTGTTATCGGCCACTACGACATTCAGGATCTGCTGAGCCTCAACCATTCCGTGCCGATCCGGATGTTCTCCGGTGAAGTCTGGAAATTCAGCTTCGGCGATCTGCTGGTTCTGGTTTCCCTGCTTCTTCTGTTCGTCGAAGTCGTAAAGGCGACGCGCACCACCGCGCGGGAGATCATCAATCACGGCCTTTCGATGCTGGTCTTCGTGGTCGCGCTGATCGAGTTCATCACGCTCAAAGGCTTCGCGACCTCGCCTTTCTTCTTCATCATGGCGATGACGCTGTTCGACGTGATCGCCGGCTACACGATCTCCATCGTTGCCGCCGAGCACGATCTGGGTCTGGGCCGCGCGGGCACCGACTGAACGCGCCGCCGATTTCTGGCTTATGGCGGGCGGGGCGCAAGCCTCGCCCGCTTGTTTTTGGGCCATCCGGCCAAGCGGCTTGCCCGACGGCTCCCGAGGCTATATTCCCCGCACCGCCCGGCTTACCTTGGGCAGACGGACAGGTGGCCGAGTGGTTGAAGGCGCACGCCTGGAAAGTGTGTAACGGTTAATAGCCGTTCGAGGGTTCGAATCCCTCCCTGTCCGCCAGCTTGCCCGCCCCCAAAATCGCCCTAACAGCGCAAAGAAGTGACCATGCCGTATTGGGTAACGTCGGGAGGCCCTCATTATTCATTCGTCAAGGAGCGCCATCAGCACAAAACCGTAGAGGAAGCACAGCACGAGCATCGCAAATGCGCCCATCATGAAATAGTCGGCGAAATTCCACCAAGACGCTTCGAACGAACTTGCGCAGAAGTGGGCACTCTTCCAGTGCAGATCCATCGGCCGGCTTACGCAGCCATGAGCCGTGAAGATCCAATACAAGACAAATTTGAAAGTGCACGCTGACAAAAGTGAAATTGCAAAAAAGCCAACGACCGGCCGGATTCGCTTATACCGGTCGTCTCGCCTTGCCATCTCACTGTTACTCAGCGGCAATCGCGGCCTGATCCGTGTTCGCAGGAACCTGTCGCGGCTTGGAGAAAGTCAGCGTGCCATCGTCCACCTTGCCGAAACGCAGCGTGACGAGATCCAGCGCGTAGTTCTGATAGAGCTTCCACGGGTTCTTCATGCCCTGCTTCGGCAGGATGTCTTTCGCGCGCTGCACATAGCCCGACGAGAAATCGAGCCACGGCGCTTCCTCAATGGTGGGATCGCCCTTCGGCGTCGCGATAGGCGTGCCTTTGCGGTCCATGTAGTTGAGCAGGCGCGTAACGTATTCGCAGGTCAGGTCGCATTTCAGCGTCCATGAGGCGTTGGTGTAGCCGAAGGCCGATGCCAGGTTCGGCACATCGCTGTACATCATGCCCTTGTAGCTCATGGACTTGGAGAGATTGCGCGGCTGGCCATCCACGGTGACCTGCAATCCGCCGAGCAATTCGAGCGCGAGGCCCGTTGCCGTGACGATGATGTCGGCTTCCAGTTCCTTGCCCGACGATAGCTTGATGCCCGTTGGCGTGAAGCGGTCGATCGTGTCGGTGACGACAGATGCTTTCTGGTTCTTGATCGCCTGGAAGAAATCGCTATCCGGCACAAGGCACAAACGCTGATCCCAGGGATTATAGTTCGGCGTGAAATGCGTCTTTACATCGTAATCCGGCGGCAGTTCCTTCTTCAGCATCTCGATCAGATAATGCTTTACCTGCTTGGGGCTTTTGCGGGACTTGTTGAAGAAATACATGCCGAACAGAACATTCCGCCAGCGGATGAGCTGATAGGCCAGCATCGACGGCAGATGCGCGCGCAGCCAGTTCGCCGATGCGTCTTCCGCGGGGCGCGAGACCATGTAGGTCGGCGAGCGCTGCAGCATGGTCACATGCGCGGCATCTTTCGCCATTTCGGGAACGACGGTGACGGCGGTCGCGCCACTGCCGATGACCACGACCTTCTTGTTCTTATAATCGAGATCTTCCGGCCATTGCTGCGGATGAACGATCCGGCCCTTGAAATCTTCGCGGCCCGCGAAACCCGGATCATAGCCGCCCTTGTAGGAGTAGTAGCCGCTGCACATGAATAGGAAGTTGCAGGTGAAGCGGACAATCTCTTTCGCGGCGCCGCGCTCGGCTTCCACCGTCCAGCGCGCGGTCGCGCTATCCCACGACGCGCGCTTTACCATGTGGTTGAAGCGGATGTGCTTGTCGATGCCGTTCTCGGACGCTGTCTCGCGCACATATTTGCGGATCGACGGACCGTCGGCGATGGCCTTCGCCTCGCCCCACGGTTTGAAATTGTAGCCGAGGGTGAACATGTCGCTGTCGGAGCGGATGCCCGGATAACGGAACAGATCCCACGTGCCGCCGATCGCATCGCGGCCTTCGAGGATCATGTAGGTTTTCTGTGGCGCCTCGGTTTGCAGGTGATAGCCCGCACCGATGCCCGAAAGGCCAGCGCCCACGATGATGACGTCTACATGATCCATCGTCTTTTCCACCCTGATTTTTCAGAAGCGTCTCACATCCTTTCCTGACTGACAAGTTGTCAGTTCTAGAATCGGCCCAAGCCAAGGATTGGCTGGATTTTGGCGGCGTCCCGGTCCATGGCTTCCCCGCAATCCTTCGGGGTCACCCATGCTGCGACTCGGTTTTCCGGTTTTCATCCTCGCCCTTGCCGCCACGCTCTCGCTTGCGGGCTGCGGCCAGAAGAAAGAGCAAACGACCATGTCTTACGATCAAAGCGCCGCCGCCAATGCGAAGTTCCTCGCCGACAACAAAGCCAAGGACGGCGTGAAGACCACCGCCGACGGCTTGCAGTACCGCGTCATCAAGAGCGGCAGCGGCAAAGGCGTGACCAGCGGCGCGGACAACGTGACCGTCACCTACAAAGGCTGGACCATCGACGGCAAAGTCTTCGACCAGACGCAGCCGGGCCAGACCGCAACCTTCGCCGCAGGCCGCCTGATCCCCGGTTGGGTCGAAGCGCTGCGCATGATGCATGAAGGCGATGAGTGGCAACTCGTGATCCCCGCCGATCTTGGCTATGGCGCGCAGGGTGCCGGCAGCGCCATCGGCCCGAACCAGACGCTGGTGTTCGACATGACGCTGATCTCCGTTCAGCCGACTCCTCCGCCGCAACAGTGAAACAGACGCTCGACATCGGCGGCGTACAAATACCCGGTCG